>DATFUQ010000129.1:0-2427 GCA_035260745.1 Lacunisphaera sp.
CCGCCCTTCATTTTCCCGCCGCCATGATCCAGACCCTGCCCCCGCCTCCCGCAAAGCCACCGGTTGCCGCCGCGCTTTCGCAGCCGCTCTACGCCGAGCTGGCCAACTCCCTCCAGTCGCTCATCGAGCAGGGCACCTTGCGTCCCGGCCATCGGGTGCCGTCCGTCCGCCGTATGTCGCTCCAGCGGGATGTGAGCATTGCCACCGTACTGCAGGCTTACACCGTGCTCGAGAACCGTGGCTATCTCGAGGCCCGGCCGCAATCCGGCTACTATGTCCGCCCGCGCCCGCCATGTCTCAGCCCCGAGCCGAGGATGGCCCGGCCGATGGCCAAGCCGTCCTATGTCGGCGTCAAGGATCTCACCACCGAGGTCATGGAGCGCTCCGCCAATTCGGATTTCATGCCGTTTGGCGCCGCGTGCCCGCACCACAGCCTTTTCCCCAACAAGAAACTTGCCCGCCTGCTCGGCTCCGTCGCCCGCCGCGACCCCTCGCTCATCAGTCGCCACTCCATGAACTGGGGCTACGAGCCGCTGACCCGCGAAATCTCCCGCCGCTACCTGCAGGGCGGCGTGCCGTTGGCCCACGACGAGCTGGTCGTGACCATCGGCTGTTCCGAGGCCCTCAACCTCTGCCTGCGCGCCGTCACCAAGCCCGGGGACACCGTGGCCATCGAGACGCCCGCCTACTTCGGTTTTCTCGAGATGATCCAGAGCCTCAACCTCCGCGCCCTCGAGATTCCCACCTCTTCCCGCGAGGGCATCTGCCTCGAGGAATTGCGCGAAGCCATCGAGCAGAACGACGTCAAGGCCGTGCTCGTCATGCCGAATTTCCACAACCCGCTCGGCAGCCTGATGCCCGACGAGAAGAAGAAGCGGCTCCACGACCTGCTCTGCGAATACGACATCGCCGCCATCGAGGACGACATCTACGCCGACACGCATTTCGGCGAAGTGCGCCCCAAGCCTCTCAAGGCCTGGGACCGCGACGGCCGCGTGATGCTTTGCTCCTCTTTCGGCAAGTCGCTCGCCCCGAGCTTCCGGGTCGGCTGGACCGCGCCCGGCCGCTACCTCGAGCGCGTGCGCCGGCTCAAGTTCACCAACACCATGGGCACGCCCGCCATCCTGCAGAAGACCCTCGCGGAGTTCCTGCGCGACGGCGGTTACGACCACCACCTGCGCTCCCTGCGCCGGGCCTATCACCAGCAGCTGTCCCTGTTCGCCCAGACCATGCAACGGTGTTTCCCCGACGGCACGCGCTACAGCCGGCCGCAGGGCGGCAATGTCATCTGGGTCGAGCTCCCGGCCAAGGTCGACACCCTCAAGCTTTACCACGACGCCCTCAAAGTGCGCATCAACACCGCCCCCGGCGCGCTCTTCTCGGTGAAGGACCGCTACAACAATTGCATGCGCATGAGCTGCGGCCTGCCCTGGTCCGACGAGGTCGAGGCCGCGCTGGGCAAGCTGGGCGAGCTGATCAAGAAGCAGCTCTGAACCAAATAATTGGGCGCCCGCTTTCCGCTCTTGGAGACGGTGCGCTAAACCTTTTGCCTGAAATCAATCTTCCTCCCTGACACTTTCCAACTGTGACTGCCGCTGAAAAAACTCCCACCAAGGCCGCGCTGATCGCCGGGTTCGCCGCCATCTATGTCATCTGGGGCTCCACTTACCTGAGCATCCGGGTCGTGGTCGAGACCATCCCGCCGTTCCTCATGGCCAGCGCGCGGTTCTTTGCCGCCGGCGGCATCATCGCCGCCTACATCGCCTTCACGCGGGGATTCAAAGCCAGTCCCCGCCAATGGCGCGATAATGCCATCATCGGCGGTTTTCTCTGCCTGGGCGGCAACGGCTTGGTATCGTGGGCAGAGCAGAAAATCCCTTCCGGCATTGCGACGCTCATTATTTCCGTCGGGCCGCTGTTCATCGTGCTGCTCGACTGGACCGCGCACGCCATCTTCAAGGACAACCGGCGCGGCACGCGGCCCACGGCCCTGACCTTTGTCGGACTGGCCCTGGGTTTTGCCGGCCTCGCGGTGCTCGTCGGCCCGGACGTGGCCCGGCAGGGCGTGGATGGGCTGGACGGCCTGAGTGTGCTCGGGCTGATTGGCGCGTGCCTGTTCTGGGGCATCGGCATGATCTACACCAAATATGCCCATGACCCCGTGGAACCCTTCACCGGCTCTGCCATTCAGATGCTCACCGGCGGTGGCTGGCTGTTGCTGGTCAGTTTGCTCTGCGGCGAACCTTTCCATTTTAACCCCGCCGCGGTCAGCGCGCACTCCGTCCTCGCCTGGGTTTACCTGGTGGTCTTTGGTTCGCTGATTGGCTTCACCACCTTTGTCTGGCTGATGAAGCACAGCACCCCGGCGCGTGTTTCCACTTACGCCTATGTGAATCCCATTGTGGCGGTCTTTCTCGGCTGGTTTAT
>DATFUQ010000130.1:0-31014 GCA_035260745.1 Lacunisphaera sp.
TCCCACGGATCATCCGCGGCCGGCAGCCCTCACGGCGCACGGCGCCATGCACGCGCTGCCGCTCCCGCCGGCCCTGACTCACGCGCTCAAGGCCCTGAGCCAGCGCGAGGGAGTCACGCTCTTCATGACCCTGCTGGCCGCCTTCCAGGCGCTGCTCCATCGCTACACCGGTCAGGAGGACATCGCCATCGGCTCGTGCGTGGCCGGCCGGCCGCAGCTGGAACTGGAGAAACTGGTCGGATTTTTCGTGAACACGCTGGTCTTCCGCGGCGACCTCGCCGGCAATCCGACCTTCCGGGAACTGCTCGCGCGCACCCGGGAGTCCGCCCTCGGGGCGTTCGCCCACCAGGAGCTGCCGTTCGAGAAACTCGTCGAGGAGCTCCAGCCGGACCGCAGCCCGGGCCGCAACCCGTTTTTCCAGGTGATGTTCGTCCTGCAAAGCGCCACCGTGCCCCTGCCCCAGGCGGCCGGGCTGGAAATCCAGCCGCTCGACCTCGACAACGGCACCGCCAAATTCGACCTCACCCTTTCGCTTACCGATCTGCCGCAGGGACTCCATGCGGCCATGGAATACAGCACCGATCTCTTCGAGCTCGACACCATCGTCCGCCTGCTCGGGCATTTCCGCACGCTGCTGGAGGCGGCCGCCGCCGACCCGTGGAAGAGGATTTCCGACCTGCCCCTGCTGACCACCGCGGAGAAGTGCCAGATCCTCGACGAATGGAGCGGCCCGCGCACCGACTACCCGCACGACGCGACCATCGGCCAGTTGTTCGAGGCGCAAGCCGCCCGGACGCCCGCGGCGGTCGCGGTGACACAGGGCGGCCGGCAGCTGAGTTATTGGCAGCTCAATGAGCGCGCCAACCAGATCGCCCGCTACGTGCGCCGCATCGGAGCCAGCCCCGGTTCGCTGGTGGGCGTGTGTCTGGAACGCTCGACCGACCTGATCGCGGCTCTGCTGGGCATCGTCAAGGCGGGCTGCGCCTACGTTTCGCTCGATCCCGCCTACCCGCCGGAACGCCTGGCGTTCCTGCTGGAGGACACGCGGGCCCCCGTGCTGCTGACGGAGGAAAAACTCCGCGCGATCGTGAACACGGCCATTGGTCCCGTGCCTTCGGGCGCGGAACGCCGCACCCCCTTTGTCGTTTGCCTCGACACCAGTGACGGCAACATCGCCCGGGAAAGCACGGCCAACCTGCCGCCGGCCGCCACGGCGGAGTCCCTCGCTTACGTGAGCTACACCTCCGGCTCCACCGGCCAGCCCAAGGGTGTCGGGGTCCCGCACCGTGGCGTCGTGCGGCTCGTGCAGGGGACGGATTATGCGCACTTCGGTCCCGACGAGACCTTCCTGCAGTTTGCCCCGGTCGCGTTCGACGCCTCGACCCTGGAAATCTGGGGCGCGTTGCTGAACGGCGGCCGGCTCGCCGTCTTCCCGCCCGGCCTCCGCTCACTGGAGGAACTGGGCCGGTTCATCCGGGAAAACCAGATCACCACGCTCTGGCTCACGGCGGGCCTGTTCCACCAGATGGTCGATCACCAGCTCGACAGCCTCCGCGGCGTGCGGCAGTTGCTCGCCGGCGGCGACGTGCTTTCCGTCGCGCACGTCACCCGCGCCCTGGAGCGGCTGGACGGCACCCGGCTGATCAACGGCTACGGTCCGACCGAGAACACCACTTTCACCTGCTGCCACCGGATCAGCGGGCCGCCACCGGCCGGCGGCTCCGTGCCCATCGGCCGGCCGATCGCCAACTCGCAGGTCTTCATCCTCGACGCCGCGCTCCAGCCCGTGCCGGCCGGCGTGCCGGGCGAACTTTACGCCGGCGGCGACGGGCTCGCCCGCGGTTACCTCAACCAACCGGAACTGACGCGTGAAAAATTCGTGCCGCATCCCTTCAGCGCGCGGCCGGGCGCCTGCCTCTATCGGACCGGTGATCGCGCGCGCTGGCGTACGGACGGGAGCATCGAGTTTCTCGGCCGGATCGACCGGCAGGTGAAAATCCGCGGCTTCCGCGTCGAACTGGAGGAGATTGAAACCGTACTCGAACAACACCCGGCAGTGCGCCAGGCGGCCGTGGTGGCGCGCGCGCGCGCCACCGGCGAAAAACAGCTCATCGCCTACGCCGTCTGCGGGCCAACCACCCCGACGACCGCGGAGCTGCGGCAGTATCTCCAGCAAAAACTGCCCGACTACATGCGACCGGCCTCCTTTGTCTTCCTCGACGAATTGCCGCTCAACGCCAACGGCAAGGTGGATCGCGACGCCCTGCCGGCCGTGGCGGACACCGCCGCCGGCAATGACACCGGCTTCTGCGCCCCGCGTAACCAAACTGAGGGGCAGCTCGCAGCCATCTGGGAACGCGTGCTCGGCCTGCGACTGGTCGGCATCGATGATAATTTCTTCGAGCTCGGCGGGCACTCGCTCGCGGGCGTGCGGCTCATTGCGCAAATTGAGACGGAATTCGGCCGGAAAATACCCCTGGCCTCGCTTTTCCAGGCGCCCACGGTCGCGCAACTGGCCCAACTGCTGCATCAGAATGAGCCGGCCGCCGGCTGCTCGTCGCTGGTCACCCTCCAGCCCAAGGGCACGCGCCCACCGGTCTTCTTCGTACATGGCGCCGGCGGCGGCAACCTGTGGACCTACACGAATCTCGTGCCGCATCTCGGTCCCGACCAGCCGGTCTACGCGCTCGAGTCGCGCGCCATGCGGGGCGGAGCGGAGTTCACCCGCGTCGAAGACATGGCGGCGCACTACATTCAGGAAATCCGCACGGTCCAGCCTCACGGCCCCTATTACCTCGGTGGCTACTGCTTCGGCGGCAATGTCGCCTTCGAAATGGCGCGGCAGCTCACGCAGCAGGGCGAAACGATCGCCCTGCTGGCCCTGCTCGACAGCGCGCCGTCCGACGGTTTCTACCAGAGCATCCCGTGGTGGCGGCCGGTCTTCCTATTCCGCTTCGCGGTGAACACCGCCTACTGGCTGCAGGACTTCCTCGGCCAGCCGCCGGCGGAGCGCCGCCGCTTCGTCGAACGGAAATCCCGCATCCTGGGGCGGAAGCTCAAACGGATGTTCCGCCGGCGGACCGACCGCCCCGAATACGAGGACATCGACCTCGAAGAGGTCATCGATGTAGCGCTGTTCCCCGAGATTGAGATCCAGCTGTGGAAGATCCACCTGCGCGCCTTGTGGTCCTACCGGTCCGGCCCCTATCCCGGCCGCGTCACACTTTTCCGGACCAGGGGCCAGCCGTTCCTGTGTTCCTTCGACCCGCAGTTCGGCTGGGGCGGCCTGGCGGCGGACGGCGTGGAGGTGGTGAACATGCCCGGGGCGCACGAGAAAATCTTCATGGAGCCGCATGTCCGCACGCTCAGCGCGAAACTGCGGCACTGCCTCGACCGGGCACAGACCCACGCGGCCCGCCCCGATTTGGAATCCTCTTCGCCATGAACCTCATCCGATTCCTCTTCCAGAAATGCCGCGGCATGGTGGCCGTCACCGCGCTCACCGCCCTGTTCAGCGGCGTCTGCAACGCCGGGCTCATCGCCCTGATCAACGGCATCGTCAACGACCCCGCGGACATCACCCGGGTCCTGCTGCTCGGCTTCATCGCGCTGGTGCTCGGCAAGGTCGTCACCGGCTTCGTCTCGCAGGTCTGGCTGATCCGCTTCTCGCAGCAGGCGGTCTCCGATCTCCGGCGGGACCTGGTGCGCAAGATCCTCGCCGTGCCGCTGCGGCAGCTGGAGGAAATCGGCACCGCCCGGCTGATGGCGGCGCTCACCGACGACATCAGCAGCCTCACCTCGGCCCTGTTCGGCTTCCCCACCCTGTCGGTGAACGTCGCGATCCTGCTCGGGGGCTCGATCTATCTTGCGTGGCTCTCGTGGCACCTGCTGCTGGTCATGGGCCTGTTCATTTTCTTCGGCGCCTGCTGCTACCGGCTCATCATCACCAGCGGCTTTCGCTCGCTGCTGCAGGCCCGCGAAGCGGAGGACAAGCTCTTCGGCCATTTCCGCGCGCTCACCGAGGGGATCAAGGAGCTCAAGCTCCACCGGGAGCGGCGCGGGGCGTTCCTGCAGAACGGACTCCAGTCCACCACCGGGGAGTTCCAGCAGCACAGCGTGGCGGCGGAGACGCGCTTCATCTTCGCGCACAACTGGGCGCACCTGCTCTTCTACTGCCTCATTGGCCTGATCCTCTTCCTGCTGCCCGCCTACGAGCAGGTGAACATCAAGACGATGACCGGCTACGTGCTGACGACCCTCTACCTGATGGGCCCGCTGGCGGGCGTCATGAGCAGCCTGTCCGTTTTCTCCCGGGCCGACATCGCCCTGCGGAAAGTCGAGTCGCTGGGCATGTCGCTGAGCGCCCGCGCGTGCGAGGCGGCCGCCGGCCCGGCCCACCCGGCTCCCGCCCCCGCCTTCACCCGGCTGGAATTGCGGGGCGTCACCCACGCCTACCATCACGAGCAGGGTGAGGACAACTTCGTGCTCGGTCCGCTCAATCTCACCCTGCAGGCGAGCGAACTGGTGTTCCTCGTCGGCGGCAACGGCAGCGGCAAGTCCACCCTCGCGAAAATCGTGACGGGGCTCTACCCGCCGGAATCGGGCGAGATCCGGCTCGACGGCCGCCCGGTCACCGACGCGAACCGCGACGATTACCGGCAGCTCTTCTCGACCGTGTTCGCCGATTTCTATCTCTTTGAAAGTCTGCTCGGGCTGAAGACGCCCAGCCTCGACGCCCGGGCGGAGGACTACCTGGCGCAATTGCACCTGCGCCACAAGGTCAAGGTTGCCAACGGCCGGCTGTCCACCACCGCCCTATCCCAAGGCCAGCGGAAGCGGCTCGCCCTGCTGACCGCCTATCTTGAGGACCGGCCCTTCTACGTCTTCGACGAATGGGCCGCCGACCAGGATCCGCTTTTCAAGGACATCTTCTACCGGCAGCTGCTGCCCGAGCTGCGCAACCGCGGCAAGACGGTCCTCGTGATCACGCATGACGACCGGTATTTCCACCTCGCCGACCGCCTCCTCAAGCTCGACTACGGCCAGCTGGTTTCCACGCCAAAGCCCGAGCTCAATTTCGATCAACCGGTGCTGGCCGCCGCGCCGGTCCGCTGACCCTTTTCCCCATGCCCACCGACCCCAAAATCCTCTGGCCACCCGCAATGATCCCGCCCCGGTTCCACGCCGGCGACGTGCATCTCTGGTGCGCCGGCCTTGACGAGGTCGATAACGAACTTTTCGAGCATTTGCTGTCCGACGACGAGCGGCAGCGCACGGGGCGCCTGCAGTTCGACCGCGACCGGCGGCGGTTTGTCGCCGCCCGCGGCTTGTTGCGTGAAATCCTTGCCCGCTACCTCGGGGCCCGCCCGGCCGACCTGCGGTTTGACTACGGGCGGTTTGGCAAACCCGCGCTGGCCGGGCCCGCCGCGGGTCGCGAACTGCAATTCAATCTTTCCCACTCCGGGGCGCTCGCGCTGTATGCGATCACCAGAGGCGAGCCGATCGGCGTGGACCTTGAGCAGGTCCGGCCGATGGAAAACATCGATGTGATCGCGAAGCGGTTTTTCCGCCCGGCGGAGGCGGATCTGCTGCGCCGGCTCGGGCCGGACCGCCAGCTCGAGACTTTCTTCCAGCTCTGGACGCAGAAAGAAGCCCTGGTCAAGGCCCGCGGGGTCGATCTGGACGACACCCTCACCGCCAGTGATTATGGCTCCCTGGCGTATCACTCCCGGGCCCGCGGCCGCGAACCGGAGCACCCGCTGATCGTCACCCGGTTGCAACCCGCCGCCGGGTATACCGCCGCGGTCGCGTTCGCCGGGCTAAATCCCCACCTCCATTGCTGGCAATGGGTCTCCCGAATCCCGGCCGGGATCCAGCGCGCCCCCGTCGCAAATTGCGCCTGAATACTAAAAACAATTCCCGCAGCCTGCTGCGGGGTATCCATAGTGGAATTAGAACGCCGCCCCGGCCAGCCCCGCATTAGCGGGGGGTGCAGGCTGCGCGGAGGGACAAAAGATGACATGGGGCGGACAGCCTGGCGCCTCGCGCCCTCACTGTCCGCCCCATGTCATCTTTGGCTTGTTTTTGGCTTGTTCCGATCAGATGGGACGAGCCCATCGTGCGGCCCGGTTCGAAAATTTTCACGGCCCGCGCGGCCCGGTCCGGCAACGAATCGGTCGGGTTCAGCCGGGTTCTCGCGCCCTTATTGTTTTCGTGTCAAGGTTTGCGCGGCGGGTTCTCTGCTGGCGGCATCTGCCGGAGACCCCGGCGGCGGCGGATTTCATCGACGATGTTCTGGAGACGTTGCGCCTCCGCGGCGTTGGTGGCGTTTGCGGCGGGCGGCGGAGGGGCATTCCCCGCAGCCGGCGCCAGCGGCGGCACACCCGTCGTCGGCAAGGCAACTGGCGGCATAACAGCCATGGCCTGCACTTGGGCGCGTTTGAGCGCCAGTGTCAGGGCCTGACCGTTGTGCTCGATGACCAGAGTGCCGCGAGCCTGATCAAAACGGCGGGCGACAAAGATCCGGCCGGGTTCGTTGAGTTTCACCCAGTCGGCTTGATGCCGGCTCTGGTCGTAGACACAAAAGCTATAATCACCGGCTTCGGCCATCACGCCATGAAACTCAAACCGGACCGGGCCGGCTTCCGCCGGCCTCATTCCGTCTTGCGGCGCCCCGAAGGGCGAATTGCGCACCAGTGATTCAAGCATCCCGGGCCGGAGTTGGGCGCAGGCGGCAACGCTCCACAGCAGCACACCCGGGAGGATCCTCGCCATTTTCATGGCGGGAAGTTTTCAACGGAAGTGCTCCCACAGACGGGCATAGGCCGCCACGAATTCGGAGAATTGCGTGGCCGGCGTGGCCAGACAATGACGCAGTTGACGCTGGAAATTGAGGTCGAGCATCGCCGCCGGTTCCCACAGCAGAAGCGGCAGCGACTGCAGCAGCCGTTCCCGCGGGTAACGGGTGGTGCCCGGGGCCCAGAGCGCCGCGAGCCCGAAGTGCCATAGGTTGACCAGCCAGTTCCGCCAGCGGGGGGTTTCCGGGCATTTGTCCGCATCACTGGCCGCGTATTCCCCGGGCGAGGCAAAGCGCCGCTGCAACTGGCGGCTCTCCAGCCACACCCACAGCCGGCAGGCCAGCGCGGAGATCTCCTCCAACTCGGTCCGCAAGCTGGCCGCCGGGGCGGTCGAGCGTTGCGGATGAAGTTTGAACTCCACGCCGCGACGATACTGCTCCTGCACGCCGGGAAACCAGGGCCAGCTGGACCAGACGGGCCAGCCTAGCTCCACGAGCCGGCGTTCCCGTTCCCGGCAGCTCCAGTGGTAACGACCGGTGGCGGTCAGCACCACGTCCCCTAGGGCGAGCCGCGCCTTGGCCAGGTTGCGCCCGACGAAATCCGCGTCGTCCGCGGTGAACACCGGGCGGCGGAGCCGCTCCAGTGAGAAAAGCAGGCCGCTACAGCGATTCATGAGCAATCGCGTGGCCTCGTGCAGAGGAATGTCCGCGGCCCGCCGGTGGTGCTCGCAGCCGGCGAACTGTTCCTCGTAGCCATACAGCCAGCGATGCCCCATCACCAGGTCATAGGAAAACATCGTCACCGGGCTGCGCCGCAGCCGGGCCAGCGAGAGAATCTTGAATTCCACGTCCACCCCCGCCGAGGCGGAGAGCTGCTGGGCCAGCAGATGGAGGGCGCCGGCATACCTGTGCTCATTGAGCAGGGTGCTCCCGCGCACAAAGACATAAAACTCCAGGTCGTTGTAGGGCCGGTCGCCATTCGGCGTGCGCAGCACCCCGCCCTCCCCGCGCCCGTAGCCACCGGCCAGCACGATGGCCTCCAGGCTCCGCCGCGGGATGATGCCGATCAACACCGCGGCGCGAACCTGCGAGCAGATCCGGGTGAGGCGGGTTTCGAGCACGTCATCGCCGTCGAGAGTGAACTGACGCGGGATGGGCGAAGCGCTGGACGGTCTGGGCAGGCGCGGCGCGGCGGGCAGATGCAGGTTGGTCTGGGTCAGGATCATGGTGCTCATGACGCGGTCAGGACAGCGGGCCCGCAGTCGTGAGTCCGGCCCAGAGGGGCGGGTTGACTGCGGTGGTGAAGCGACGCGCGCGATACGCCTGCCAGCCATCGCGGAAGCCCGCGAACCGCGCCCGGCGCTGGCGCCAGCGGATATGCAGCGCATGCGGCCACTCGAGCAGCCGGCCGGTGCGCAGGCAGAAAGCCAGGTCGCGACGGGCGTCGTTCGCCCAGCCGAGCAGCACGGTGCGCACGAAGTTATACCGGCGCGGGCTGCCCCCCCACACCGCGGCCTCCGCGCGGCCCTCGCCGAAGCTGCGCCGGGCGGCCTCCGCGGGCGCGTAGTTGTGGGAATGCATCACGCACGATCCGGGTTCGTAGACCACCAGGTAGCCGTGGGCCCGGCACCACCGGGTGTATTCGGCGTCCTCGGAATACCGCAGGGTCTCGTTGAAACCACGCACGGCCCAGATGTCCTTGCGCACGCCGCTGCTGACCATGCTGAAGAAGCAATCCCGGCGGCTGGCCGTGTGCTGCGGCCCGAAGCAGGACTCGTAGTCGCGCGCATACGCGGCCCGGCAGTCCGGGCGCGACACCTGGCGGCCATAGACCGCCCCGACCTGCGAGTTGAGGAGCACGCGCACGAGCGGGCGCAGCCACTGCGACCCTTGCGGCGTGGCATCGGCGTTGAGGAAGATCACGAAGTTCGAGCTGGCCCGCCGCATGCCGAGGTTCATCACCCGCGGCGCGTGATAGTCGCCCGGCTCGATCTGGATGAAATGAGCCGGGGCCGCGGCACGGATCAGCTCCACCGAGCCGTCGGTGGAGCCGGAATCGATGACGATCAGCTCCCAGTTGCGATAGTCCTGCGCCTGCAGGGCCGAGAGGGTATCGCGCAACGCCCAACCCTCGTTGAAGGAACGAATGATGATGCTGACCAAGGGTTCTTTCATAGTGGCGCCGATAGTAAGGCCGTCCGGAACCCCGCAGTATGGGGTAAGAGCCTCCATCGTTTCGGGTCGAGCACCCCATTCGCGGGGGCCAAACAGCGTAGTAGTCTGGCCCCCAGCCACTGGGCACCATTGAAGGAGCCGGGTCGCCCTCTAACTCATGAAAGTCATCGAATCCGCCAGCACCGCCTGGGTTTCCCTCGGGGTGATAGCCCGCAACGAGGAGCAAAGCATCGGGCCCGCGCTCGAGTCGCTGTTCCGCCAGTCACTGTTTGCCGAACTCGAGCGCCGGAGCCTGCAGGCCGAGATCTTCTGCCTGGCCAACGGCTGCACCGATGCGACCGCCGCGGTCGCCGCACGCATTTTCTGGGAGCAGTCCGCCCGGCATCCGCACCACCGCGCCTTCTCGGGCCGCGCCCTCACCCTGCCCGAAGCGGGCAAGATCAATGCTTGGAATCAATTCGTGCACCAGATCTCCGCGCCCGAGACCCACTACCTGATCCTGATGGATGCCGACATCCTCTTCGGCCACGTCACGACGCTCTGGAATCTGTGCCAGAAGCTCGAACAGCAACCTTGCGCGCAGGTCGCCGTCGGGGATCCCGTGAAGGACCTCGCGTTGAAAAACAAGCCGTCCCTGCCCGAGCGGCTGTCCCTCGCCACCTCGCGCATGACGCAGGGCGCCGCCGCGCAGCTCACCGGCCAGCTCTATTGCATCCGGGCCGCCGCCGCGCGGCGGATCCGCCTGCCCCGCGAACTGGCGGCCTGCGAGGACGGTTTCATCAAGAGCCTGGTTTGCACTGATTTTCTGACGAAGGCACCCCAGCCGGAGAGGATCGCGCGAGTCCCGCAGGCCTCGCACATCTTCACCGCCTACGTCACCGCCGGTGACATTCTCCGGAACCAGAAACGGCAGATGATCGGGCAGACCTACGTGCATCTTCTGGTGGACCGGCTGCTGCCGTCGCTGCCCGAGGAGGATCGGGCCGACCTCGCCGCGACGGTGCAGCAGCTTGATGCGGTGCTGCCGGGCTGGCTGGGGCGCCTGCTGCAGGAGCACCTCCGGCAGACGCGCTGGTTCTGGCGGCTTTTTCCGGGCATCCTGACTTTCCGTTTCCGCCGGCTGGCCCCGCTGCCGCTCGGACGCAGGTTGCGCCACCTGCCCGCGGCTCTGGCGGGGCAGGCGATAACGCTCACCGCGTGCTGGCTGGCGGCGCGCGCGCTGCGCGGCGGCCAGCGGCAATACTGGCCCACCCGGCGCGGCCAGCCGCCCGGCCGGGAGAACGGCCCGATGGGCCTGGCGCAGCCCGGCCTGCCCGGTTGATTCCGCCGCGCACCGCCAGAGATTTGCCCCCGCCGGTCAATGAACCAGCTGCCGATCACTTTTGAGACCAAGGATTTTATCGGAGTCGCGATCCTGCTCGCTGCCACCGGCGTGACCACCGGCGCGCTGCTGGTGTCGCAGCGCCTGCGGGAGCTGGCGCTCTTCGCGATGATAGCGGGGGCGGTGCTGTCCGAGAGACTGAGCATAAACTTCTATGGCGCCTACTGGTATCGGGGCACGACCCGCGGCTTCGAGATCACCTTCGTCGACATCCTCGGGCTGGGCCTCCTGCTGAGCACGCTGCTGCTGCCCCGGCACGAGCGCCTGCGGTGGTATTGGCCGGCGGGCCTCGCCCCCATGCTATTGTTCCTGCTGTATGCCGCCGCTTCGGTGCTGTTCGCCAGCCCGAAGATTTTCGGCGCCTACGAACTGTCCAAGCTCCTCCGGGGGTTTATGTTTTTCTTCGCCGCGGCGTTTTTCATCCGCCGCGAACGGGAGCTGTCCATCTTGGTGCTGGCGCTGAGTTGCGCGGTGTTTCTCGAGGGGGCTGGATCACTCCGGCAACGGTATCTGGAGGGCATCTATCGCGTGACCGGCACCCTCGACCATCCTAACAGCCTCTCGATGTATCTGTGCCTGGTCACCCCGGTGCTGGTGGCGGCCGGGGCCTCGACCCTGCCGGCCTGGGTCCGCCGTTGCTGCTGGCTGGCGGTGGGCACGGCCGCGATCACCGTCATGCTGACGCTCTCGCGCGCGGGCATCCCGGCGTTCGGCCTGGCCGCGGGCGGGGCGGTGGCCTGGTGTTGTTCGTGGCGGATTACTTTTCAGAAGATCGCCGTCGCCGCGCTGGTGGCGCTGGGTCTCACGGTGGTCGTCTGGAAGTCCTGGGACCTGCTGGCCGCCCGCTACGGGTCGGCTTCGCTGGAGGAGGAATATCTCGACGACAAATCCGAGGGCCGCGGCTACTACTTCCGGCAGGCGGAAGTGATCCTGGCGGACAAGCCCTTCGGGGTCGGGTTGAACAACTGGTCCTACTGGGTGAGCCGGAAATACGGCGCCGAGCTCGACATGCGCTACGAGACCTACGACGACATCACCTTCGCGCCGCCCAACGACCTGCTGCCGATGTATCGTTACGCCGCGCCGGCGCACAATCTCGGCGTCCTCACCGCGGGCGAACTCGGCTGGGCCGGGCTGGCGGTCTTTTCCCTGCTTTGGCTGCGCTGGCTCCAGTTGGGCGCGCGCTTCCTCCGTTCACACCGGGTCGCCGGAGCGCTGCACCGGCTCGGGGTCGGGCTGTTCTTCGGCTGCCTCGGGGTGTTCCTGCAAAGCCAGACGGAGTGGACCTTCCGCCAGACCCAGATTTTTCTCACCTTTCATCTGCTGGCCGGGGTGATCGCCAGCCTGCACCACGAGCGGCGCACGGCCGGATCCCTCGCACTGGAGGAGCCGGAACCCGCGGAGGAATTGGCGGACGAACCGTCGCTGGCCGAACCGGTTGAGATTTAGCCATGCGTGTCGCCCACGTCCTCCGCAAATACCATCCCGCCGAGTGGGGTGGCACCGAAACCGCCCTGCAACGGCTGACGGAAGGCCTCGGCCGGCATGGAGTAGAATCGATCGTCTATTGTCCGGCGACCGAGGCGGGTGATGACAAACTTTCCCCGGATCCGCTGGCCGGGGCCGGTTGCACGGTGAAGCGGTTCCGCGCCCGTGTGCCGGTCTGGGGATTGGCGCCTGCGGCGCGGCGCCAGATGCTCGCGGTCGGTGGCAACCTGCTGTCCTTCGAACTGCCGCGGCTGCTCGCGTATGAGCCCGGCCTGGACGTGGTGCATGCCCACGCGCTCGGCCGGCTGGGCGGCATCGCGCTCACGGCCGCCCGGCGCCGGCGGCTGCCCTGCGTGGTCACGATTCACGGCGGCGTGCTCGACCTGCCCGCCAGCCTGAAGCAGGAGCTGAACGCCCCGGGACGGGGCGGACTCGAGTGGGGCAAGGTTTTCGGCTGGTGGTGGCGCGCGCGCCATGTGCTCACCGACGCCGATGCCATCCTGACCTGCAACCAGCGGGAGGCGGAGCTGCTGCGCAAACAGCATCCCGGCCGGCGCATCATCGTGCATCCGCACGGCGTTCGCCTGCCGCTCTACCGCGCCGACCAGCGCGCGGCGGCGCGCGCCGCCTTTCCCCAGATTGTGGACCGGCAACTCCTGCTGTGCGTGGGCCGGATCGATGCGGTAAAAAACCAAACCTGGCTGGTGGAACGGGCGCCGCAGATTTTCCAACGCCATCAGGATGCGCTGCTCGTGCTGGCCGGCGCGTGCACCGACGCGGCCTATGGCGCGGTTTTGCAGCGCACGGTTGAGTCGCTCGGGCTCGCCGGGCGGGTCCTGCTGACCGGTGGCCTGCCCCCCGGCGATCCCCGCCTGATCGGGCTGATGCAAGAGGCGCGGGTGGTCGTGCTGCCCTCCATCTCGGAAACCTTCGGCCTCGTCATCCTGGAGGCCTGGGCGGCCGGCGCGCCGGTGATGGCCAGCCGGACTTCCGGGGCGAGCGCCTTGATCCGTCATGGTGAAAACGGCTGGCTGTTCGACCTAGCCAATCCCCTCTCCTTTCACTCGGCGCTCAACCGGGTTCTCGCTGAACCCGGGCTCGCCGGGCGCCAGGCGGCCGCCGGTGCCCGGCTGGTGGAACAGGAATACGACACCACCGTCCTGGCCGGCCGCATGAAGCAGCTCTACGCCAACCTCATTGAGGAAAAAAATGCGCTACATCATCCTGCGTGACGACGACACCAACGCGTTCACCCCGGTCGAATGCCTCGAGCGGCTCTACCGCCCGTTGCTCGACCGCGGCCTGCCCGTCAATCTCGCCACCATCCCCAATGTCCGCACCGACGCCCGGCGCGCCGACGGCAGGCCGGAGGGGTTTCTGCACGGGCGGAACGGCAGCACAGGAACGCACGCCTGGATCGGCCGCAACCGGGAGCTGGTCGCCTACCTCCGCCAAAATCCCGGCTACCACATCGTCCAGCATGGCTACGACCATTCGCTCTTCGAATTTGCCAGCCACGACACCCGCGACCTCGCCCGGCGGCTGGACAAGGGCGCGCGTGCGCTCGCCGAGGCCGGCTTCCCCCCGTCACCCGCCTTCGTGGCGCCACACGACCGGTTCTCCCCACAAAGCCTGAGCGTGGTGGCGCAGCGCCACCGGATTATTTCCACCGGCTGGTTCGAGTGGCTCAACCTGCCGCCGGCCTGGTGGCCCGCCTATGTCGTCAAGAAAATGCGCGGGCACCCGCACTGGCGCACGCCCCGGACCCTGCTGCTCTCCCACCCCGGCTGCCTGCTCTCGCGTTTCCGGCCGCGCGAGAACCTGCTGGAGGAAATCAAGCGGACCATCGCTGCCCGCCAGCTCACGGTGCTGGTGACGCACTGGTGGGAATATTTTCCCGAAGGCCGGCCCGATGAGGAATTCATCGGCCTGCTGCACCGCACGGCGGATTACCTCGCTGGCGAACCGGACCTCCGCGTTATCTCGTTCAGCGAGCTGACGCAGAACCCGGTTCCGCTCAACTGAACGCAATCCGGCGCTTCACGCCGCCGGGGCGGTTTCTGTTTGCGCGAGCCGGATCCCCGGCCGGTTGATGGCGTGCGCCAGTTCTGCGTCACGCGTCATCAGGTTGTAGACATGCGGAATATCTGTCACGTCGGCTGGCACGTCAGGCACATTGGTCAGCAGCGCGGCGTAGCTGTGCGGATCGTCGGGATGGTAGCCGTGCATGGCGCGGATGGGGCGCTCGCCCATGTCGCTCGGCACGATGAGCACGCCCTCGCGCACGAGGAAGATCAGTTCCCCAAAGTAGCGGTCGGGAAACAAGGTGCCGAGCCGCGCCAGCTCCTCATCCGGCAGGATGCGGCCCTGCGGCACCTGCCGCAGGCTGGCGGTGATTTCGGCGCGCGCCAGCTCGTTGAAGAACCAGAACCGCGCCATGGTGGAATCGTAGACGACCGCATAGTCCCGCGGCATGCGCACCGGCAGCTCCGCCAGGTGCGCGCGCAGATCGAGCAGCACGTCGCAGTTGGCCATGCCGTGGTCGCTGAAGACATACAGCCGCACCTCCTCGTAGTGCCGCCCGGCCGTGTCCAGCAGGTCCCGCAGCCGGAGTTCATACTGCCGGAGCTTCTCCGGAACTTCGGGCGAGCGGTTGCCCACGCGGTGCAGCAGGCCGTCGAGCTCGGGCCAGTAGAGAAAGGCGAAATCGATTTCCTCGGCCGCGATGTCCGCGCGGAGCGCCTCCAGGTTTCCCAGTTCGTCCCGCGCCGGGTCGCTCACGTGATACGGGATGCCGCGCTCCTTCAGGAAATCAAAGATGTTCGGCCCGTGATTCATCCCGCCGGGCTGGAGCGGGTTTTTCTTCTCGGTGAAATTGAAGAGCGGGATGTGGCGGAACGCGATGTTGTAGAGATCGAAGTAGCCGCGGAACTTCAGCGGACCGCGGAGAAACTTCGAGAGCCAGCGCCGGAAGATGCGGCGGCCGGTCACGGCCCGGGGCAGCCAGCGCAGCGGCCGCAGGGCCCGGAACGGCGAGTGCGCCGGATCGTGGACAAAGTAGCACCAGTTGCGGTGCTCCGCCGGCCAGCGGCCTGACAGGATGGAGGGGATGCACGCCGAGCTGTAGCCGAACACGGAACGCAGCCGGCGCCGCGCGGGGGCGAAGTTGTGCCCGAACCGATCGTCGCGGATGATTTCCCAGCCGCAGGCGTCAATAAACACAAAGAGCGGCAGCACACTTTTCATGTTGGCCCGCCCGGGGTCGCCGGGCGTTGGACGACGGGAAAAATCCGGTGCAAACGCGTCAGCTCGAGCAATTGCCGGACCGGCGGCGACGGGTCCACCACGCGCAAAGTTGCGTCGCGATTTCGCTGCCGGGCGTGGTCGATGACGGCGACCAGCGCCCCCAGTCCGCTGCAATCCACGATGGTGGTCTGCGCGAGATCAACCTCGATGACCCCGGGGCGTTCGGGCAGCGCGGCCGATACCTCGGCCTGAAAGGACGCCGCCTGTTGTTCGCCCAATTCCGGCAGGTCGGTCACCGTCACTATATCATCCTTGATTTCAATTTTCATCAGCGGGGGTCATTTGTCGGAGAAAACCTGCCGGGCCATCGCCGGCTGCGTCGGGGTTCCGGGTTCCGGTGCCGCCCACAGCCGGGGGAAGCGCCACGGGACGGCCCGCACGGCCACCGGCGACAGGCTCCGTTCGCGCAGCGGGCACAGGAGAAAATCATCGGCCACCCGCAGGGTCGAGCCGCTCTTCCAGTTGATCAACAAATCGCCCCACGCAATCGAATCGGTGAGCGAGGTGAGCTTGCCCACCAGGGTCTCGGGTCCGACGATGCTGTGGGATATTTCCGCGCCGGCCTCGACCACCACGCGGTCCTCCACCACGGCCATCGGGCCGATGGACACGCCGGCGCCGAGGATGACCTTCTGGCCGATCCAGCACGGCGGGACCAGCACGGCGTCGCCGGGAATGCGGGTATGCAGACCGACGTGGACTCCCGGCCGGATCTCGTGCACGCCAACCCGGTCAGGCGTGAGCGCGCGAGACATCCACCCCTGCACAGCGGCAAACCATCCCGCGTAGTTGTTGAAAAGCCGCGCGCCCGGCAGGCCGGGCAGGTGGTCAAGCAGCACGATGTCGTCCGGCGCCGGCAGCCAGCCGGTCGCGTTGCCGCCCTGATATCTGGCCCGGGCATGGGCGACGGTCGGCTCCACCGCCACCGGCACCACCTCCACCCTCAGTCCCCAGCGGGTGCCGCCATCCACCACCTGCCGGATCTCCTCCGGCCGGTCGGGCGCGAGCACCGTCACCTCCCGGGCCCCGCGGCCGACGAGGTGCACCAGCCAGTATTCCACCAGGGTTTCGCCGAGCAGCGGCAGGACGGCCGGCGAAGCCTGGGCCGTCAGGGCGGTGATGCCCGGACGCGCGGCGGTGCAGATCAACAATGCTTTCATTGTTCAGTACGCTCCCGTGCCGGAGAGGACCGCCGGCACGGTCTTGGCGATGATGGTCAAATCGGTCCAGAAGCTGCGGGTCTCGATGTAACGGACGTCCAGCTCGACCTGGCCGTGGAAATCGATCTCGGCGCGGCCGGAAATCTGCCAGATGCAGGTGATGCCCGGTTTGATCAGCAGCCGGCGGCGGTCCGCCAGTGAGTAGAGGGCCACCTCGCGCGGCACCGGCGGGCGCGGGCCGACGACCGACATGTCGCCGATCAGCACGTTGTAGAACTGCGGCAGCTCGTCGAAGGAGAACTTGCGCAGCCAGCGGCCGACCCGGGTGATGCGCGGATCGTCCTTGAGCTTGAAGGTCACGCCGTCCTCGTGCTGGTTTTTCGCCAGCAGCCCGCGCAGGCGCTGCTCGGCATCGGGTCGCATCGAGCGGAATTTATACATCTTGAACTCCCGGCCGTGCTTGCCGACGCGCGTCTGCGCGAAGATCACGGGCCCGCCGTCCTCCAGCTTGATCAGCAGCGCGATCAGGGCCCAGAGCGGGCTGATCAGGATGAGGGCGCACAGGCTGGCGGCGCAGTCAAAGGCCCGCTTGCCGATCTCGTCACCCGCGACCAGCACGCGCCACAGCCGACGCTCGAAGGCGACATGCAGGGCGAGGCGCCTGCGGCCCAGCGGGTTGGTGGCCGCGAGATAGCGGCGTGAAACCATCAGGTGGTTGGTGTTCATCAGGTTCATGCGAATTTCTCCTTGGTTTTGAACAATGCGGTCAGTTCCATGCGAAAGGTCTCCCTCATCCAGGCCGGCAGCAGCGAACCGCTCTGCAACAGCCGCCAGAGCGACTCGTGCAGGCGGCTGATGTCCGTCTCGCCGTAGGGCTGGTGCAGCACGATGTCTGCCCAGCGGGCCTGGGGCGCGACGTGCCGCCGGTGCATCGGCGCCACCGTGGCCCTGAACTGCCGGCGGATGCCGGCTGCATCGCGGGCGCGCTCCGCACGGTCGCGCGCCAGCCGCCGCCGCAAGCGGAGTTTTTCCGCACATTCGATGAATATCTTCAGGTCGAAAAGCCGGCGGACCGCCGGGCGCTGGAGCAGCCACAGGCCCTCGACGAGCATCACCGGCCGCGGGTGGCAGGTCTCGGTGGCGCGCGTGCGGCAATGGGTGCGAAAATCATAGGACGGGAGGCTCGTGGTCCGGCCGGCGGCGCAATTATGCAGTGTGCGCTCGACCAGCGGCCATTCGATGGCCTTGGGATCGTCGAAGTTGACCTGGTCGCGGCGCGACGGCGGCAGGTGCGACCGGTCGCGATAAAAACTGTCCAGCGACAGGCGCCCGGCCGTTTCGCCGAGGAGGCTGTGCAGCTGGCCGGCCAGCCAGCTCTTGCCCGCGCCACTGCCACCGGAAATGGCCACGAGTTTTGACTTGCTGTGTCCGTTCATGCGGCCGCCTTGTGGTTGGTCCCCGCCGCCAGGCGGAGGAAGAGCTCCTCCAGGCCGCTGACATAACGGTCGAAAGCAAAACGTTCAGCCGCCAGGGCGCGGCCGCGGGCGCCGAGCCGCCGGGCGAGGGTTTTGTCCGTGAGCAGCAGCTCGACGCCCAGGGCAAAACCCGTCCGGTTCATCCACGGCACGAGCAGGCCGTTTTCCCCGTCGCGCAGCCATTCACTGATGCCGCCGGCATCGAAGGCGACCACCGGCAGCCCGCAGCGCATGGCCTCGAGGCCGGCCGCGCCGAAGGGCTCGGGCCATACCGAGCTGACCACGGCGAGGGTCGCCTCGCGGTAGAATTGCGCCAGTTCGGCCTGCGGCACGTAACCCAGGAAACGGACACGATCCGACAGCCCGAGGCGCCGGCTCAGCGCCTCGCAATGCGGCCGGTGGTGCCCGTCCCCGAGGATGACGCACTCGAACGGCGTGCGCACGAGCGCGAGCGACTCGAGCAGCACGTCGACGCCCTTGCCCCGCACGATTTGGCCGGCGTAGATGATCAGGTTGCGCGGGCCGAATTCCGGGCTGGGGGCAGCGGCAGCCGCCGGCGGCACGGGAGCATGGATTTCGACCTGGTCAGGGGCAAAGCCATTGCGGAGCAACTCGGCGCGCATGTATTCGCTGGCGACAATGAGCCGGTCGAAGCTGCGGTGCAGTTCCAGTTCCCGTTTTTTCGCCAGATAGCTGGCCCACTGGAACGACCGGTCGCCGGAGGCGTCCCGGCGGACAAAACCGCCACAGGGAAACACGCACCAGGGGGAAAGCGCCCGGGTGCACGGCCGGCGGCTCCACGCGGGATACTTGCAGCCCCGCAGGCAGAAAAGCTGGTGATCGTGCACCATGCGCACCACCGGCAGGGCCACCTCCGCGAGGGCCTCGATCACGGCCGCGCCGGGCGGCGTGTGCAGGTACACCAGATTGGGCCGGAACTCCTCAAGGGCGGTCCCGATGATTTCGGCCGGATCTCCCGCGCTCAGATCGTAGCGGTCCGTGAAAATCAGCCGCCAGCCCTCCTCCCCCTGCCCGGTGCCGGGACCATGTGCCAAGCCCACGACATGCCCGCGTCGCTGCAATTCGGCGGCGGTGTGACTGAGGTTGGACTCGGCGCCAGCCTGGGCGCCAAAGCGGTCATGCACAAAGAGAAGTTTCATCAGGAAAAATTCGCTGAACAGCGAGTGACAATAAGGTTACGCAATTGAGCCCTGACGCCCCAGTGGGTGAAGACCCACAATGCTCGGACCGCATACCCACCCGAAGCGACCAGCCGTCCGCCGCCCGAGGGGCAAAAGTAGCATTCCACCCTAGCGCAAATCCGCCGGCCCGGGGCCAAGCCGGAGCCAATCCGAAACGCGCCGGGCGGCTTGTGTCCAACCGGGCCGCGCTTGCCTGGTCCGAATCTCAGGCATTTTTCAACTGTGCCGGCGACGCTGGCGCAGCAGCCACAGGCAGATCAAGGCGGCGGCAAACCAGCCATCGATAGCGCCGCCACCGCCACTCGATCGATTGGCCAGGGGCGGATTAGTTGCGGGCGGCGGATTCGTCGCCGGTGGTGGTTCCGAGGTTGGCGGTGGGTTCGTTGCGGGCGGCGGTGGCTCCGAAGTTGGCGGCGGATTTGTCGCCGGTGGTGGTTCCGAGGTTGGTGGCGGATTCGCCGCGGGCGGCGGGGGCGAAGTCGGTGGGGGCGCCGAAGTTGGTGGCGGGTTCGTTGCCGGCGGAGGAGGATTGGCCGCCGGGAGCGAACCGCCCACGCCTTGAAGCGTGATACTGGCCGCGTTCGGTGCATCTGCGTTGTAGGTCGAATCCGATATCAGCGCGAGCGTCACGACTTTGGTCAGGCCAGCCAGGCTCGTCGCCACCGGCACGATTGTGAGCGTGATGGAGTCGGCTCCGGCGGGGAAGGTCATCGTGTCCGGCATGTCGCCCTCGGGCCGCCGGTAGTCGTTCCACTTGGTCGCGGTGCCCAGCAGATTGAAATGCACGGTGAGCGGCGCGGAGAGATCGCCCGTGCGGCGGAAAACGAACATCCCCTGGCCGGAATTCGCCACGGCGGCGAGCGTGATCGGAGCAGTGACCGTGACATTGGGCAGACCGTTGGCCGCGTGGAATTCCTGCAGGGCGACGACGCGCCGTCCGTCCGGCGAATAGGCCTCGGCCTCCACCCATTGGGTGCCATTGCTGCGCGGGATGAAGGTGAAGGAATTGCCGGAGGCCGGATTTTGATCCCGGGCCTCCCAGACCACCGTGGCGCCGGACATATCAAAACCGGCCGGCGCCAGGAATTGCGCCGTCACCGGGGTCCCGTCCGGCACCTCGGACGGCAGGCCGGTGATCTGGGCGGCAGTTGGGCGCCAGGACTGGTTGCACAGCGGCGTCTGCGCCGCCAGATACGCGAGGCCGGCCAGTGCACGGGCCTGGTTCACCACGACGAATTCCGCCGAGACGTTGTAGGTGTCGGACCAGCGGTCGTAATAGGGATACGGCGCCACGGCGGCGCCATCGTCGGGGAAGGACATGGCGCCCAGCTCGGACTTGTAGAGATCCAGGAACGGCTGGCCGGTTTGGATGTTGCCCAGCGGCAGGCCGGAGGGCGGCAGCACCCGGCGGTCGTTCTGCGCGTATTGGTGCACGATCTCATGCTGGCGCTTGCGGCCAAGGCCGGTGATGTAGGAGACGTTCACCGGATTGCTGCCCGCCTCGTAGTTCAGGTTAGCGATGAACGCCTCGATGAACCGCGGCCGCGGGTCGCTGGACGGCGGGTAACTGAGCTGGTCGGCCACGATGAGGTCGAAGGCCTGGTCGAGGGAGAAATACCAGCCGCCGCCGCGCACGTGCTTGGTCTCCTCGGGAAAACTGGTGCCGTAGGCGCTCTGGTCGGACCACCTGAGCGTGTCGCGGCCGGCCCCATCGATCTGCTGCTCGCATTTCTGGAGAAACGCGGGGTCCAGCCGGTCGGCGGACAGGCGGCCGCTGCGCGCGGCAAAGGCGTAGCTGCGGATGGCGTTGCCATAGCACTCGCTCATGCGCCACCAGCCCCAGCGCCGGGTCGCGGGGTCGGCGGGGTCGAACCATTCCTTGAGTTTCTGGTGGTAGGTTTCGTCACCGGTCGCGAGGAACAGCTCGGTCGCGGCCCAGGCGAGCTCGTCGTCGTGCATGAAGTTGTCGCCGTAGTGCGTGAGCTTCTGGTAGGCGCCGTCCTTGCCGTATTTGGCGATGGCGTTGGTGAGAAACTGCCAGCCGAGCTGCGCTTTCGCGAGGTAGTTCGCCGCGGCCGGCGGGTAGGTCTGCTTGAATCGCGGCGAGGAGGCCGTTTGCGCCAGCGCGGCCACGGCGGCGGCGGTGGCGGCGGTGTTCTTCGGCCACACGACCTGCGGGTCGCCCTGGTCGGGCAGCACGTTGTTTTCATAGGCGCGGTTGCGCGGATACGAGGAAGTAGAAACCGCCGTCACTGTCCTGGAGCTTGGCGAGGAAGTCGGCCTCCCACTTCGCCTCCTGCAACAGGTCGGGCACGCCGTCGCCGCTCTCGGGCAGGCCGAGGTTGTCGAGCGCGGCCACGCCGGGCAGCGAGTCCACGGCGAAGATCAGCGTATGCACGAGCGAGGCGCTGTTCGTGGTGTATTTGCTGTAGTCGCCGGCGTCATGGTGGCCGCCGGTGACGTCGATGGCGCCCTTGTTCACGAACGGATAGAGCTGGGTGGCCTCGCTCTTCAACTGCGGCGCGGTGTGCCGCGGGTTCGCGGCGTAGTCGGAGCTGACCTGGCTGATGACATTCCAGGTGAAAGCGTAGTCCGACTGCGGCGAGGGCACGGTGGCGGGCGCGGTGTGGCAGGCGAGGTGCGTGAAACGCGTGAACGGCAGCGCATTGTCTGTGCCGCAGCGTTGGTGGTAGAGCCCGAGCGCATAGGCGCGGGTGAAATTCATGGCCATGCCGTCATCCAGGCGGAACGGCAGCGAAGCTCCCATGCCCGGGACGACCAGCCGGTAGGTGCCCGGCGTGGTGAAATTGCTGAAATCCGCCTCGTAGACCAGCTGATACGGGGTCGGGCTGTAGGTGTAACCACTGTCGGGGCGCGGCCGGAGCGTTCCGGAGAAAACCCCCGCCCCGCTGTTCGCGTCCACCAGCGAGAAGCCGCTGCCCGCCGGCACGTCCATCTCCCCGAGGCTGCCGAGATAGTAGCCGACCATAGCCTTCTTCGGGAACGAGGCCAGATAGCCCTCCTGGTTCACATGGATGGCCGGGTTGAACCGGAGCGGATCCGCCTGAGTCTTGAAAGTGAGCGCGGAGGACCAGAGCTGGCCGTCGGCATTGCGCACCTCGACGCTCTGGTTGTCCCCCACATTGCCCGCGAGCCGCAGATACAGGTAGCTCGCCACGCGCAGGTCGCGCTGGCGCAGCGGCGCATAGGCCACCCGGCGCTTGAATCCATACGCCTGCACCAAGGTCGGGGTGCCGTTCACCAGCACGGTGAATTGCGTCAGGCTCAGCGTGATCGACTGGGTGCCGCCGGTGGCGAAATTCCACGACGCGACATTGACGTCGGGCAGCTTGAGCTGATCCAGCTCCAACTCGAGGACGTTGGGCGTCAGGATGCGCAGGGCATTGTCACCCGGGGCCGGCAGGGCCAGCAGCAACTGGCTGGGCGCGATGGTTTCAGCCATCAGCACTGGAACCGGGGCCGGCCCGCCCAAGCCCAGCGCGAGCAAAACAAAACCGAACAGACTGGTAAGCCCCCGGCGTCGGAAGCGGTATTGGAAGCGATGCTTTCTCATCCTCCCACTCAAGCACTTCAGGGAAAATACCGCGATGGAGTATGTCCCGACTTCCGGGCGGACTTTCACCGGATGCCGCCACGCCCGTAGTCCAGTCGGGCCGGTCTGTCGGACAACCTCAGGTTTTTTACCGGCCCAATATGGGGTATCCACCTACTGGGCAAACACCGACCTCTCTGGCTTGATAAACAGGCCGCCCTAATGTCGGAGCAGGGATCGGCTGCACAACGAATATATCTCCCGCCATCACCCCAAAACAGCTCCTGTAAACAGGGAAAACAAGGAACCACGCACATGAAAGGCAACCCGGATACGCTCGCCAACCGGCCAAAAATGCACCGCCGAGCCGAAACGTCCAAGCGCGACCAGTCGGGCTCGACCGACACCAGCAACGTGCCGCAGGTCAAACTGCAGCCCACGGTGAACTACAGCGATCCCTTGTTGCGCGAACTCGTCTCCCACCTCCGCGAAAATCGCACCCAGTTGCGCGAGGTCTGGGCCCGCAACATTCTCGACGCCAAGCTGCTCTCCGCCATGAGCAAGGAGGAAATCTTCTCCGAGGTCACCTCGGTGTATGACAACTATGTCGAGGTGCTCGAGACCGGCAGCGTGGACGCCCTCCAGGCCTACGCCCGCAACCTCTCCGAGCGCATCATTCCCCGCGGCGTCGAGACGGACGAGGTCATCGGCATCGTCCTCCTCCTCCGCGACGTGCTCGCCCGCTCGCTCTTCAAGAAATACCAGCACGACTTCGACCTGCTCAACCGCGTGCTCGACGCCTACGAGCCGGCCGCCAACCGTATCGCCAATACCGTGGCCGTCTCCTTCGTGCAGGAAAACGTGCGCATCATCCGCCAGCAACAGGAGGCCATTCGCGAGCTCTCCACCCCCGTGCTCCAGGTGCGCGAACGACTCCTCATCCTCCCGATGGTCGGCGTCATCGACTCCCAGCGCGCCCGGCAGCTCACCGAGCAGCTGCTCCGCGGCATCCGCAACAACCGCGCCAAGGTCGTCGTCGTCGACATCACCGGCGTGCCGACGATCGACTCCACCGTGGCCAACCACTTGGTGCAGACGGTCGAGGCCTCGCGCCTCATGGGCGCGGGCGTCATCATCACCGGCCTTTCCTCGGAAATCGCGCAGACCCTCGTGACCATCGGCGTCGATCTCAGCAAGATGAACGCGGTCGGCGATCTGCAAGGCGGCATCGAACTCGCCGAGAAGATGCTCGGCTACAAGGTCAAGACGGTGGATGCCGTCACCGCGGAAGCCGTTTATCAAGACGACAAGTAACCTGCCCGGGCCATGCAAGTCCCGATCCTCAAACAGGGCAGCTACCTGATTGCCAGCATCCAGTCGGTGCTGTCGGACGCCGACATGCTGCAGCTCCGCGACGATCTCGCCGACCGGGTCGGCCAATACCGCGCGCGGGGCGTCATCATCGACGTGACCGTGCTCGACGTGATCGACTCGTTCGCCACGCGCACGTTGCGCGCCATGGCGCACATGCTACAGCTCCGCGGCGCCGAGACGGTGATCGTGGGCATCCAACCCGAAGTGGCTTTTGCTATGGTGCAACTGGGCCTGACCCTGGAAGGGGTCGGCACAGCCCTCGACCTCGAGGAGGGACTGGCGTTCCTGAACGAGAAGGCCAAGCAACATGCAAAGCCCGCCAAATAACGAGAGCCGGGTGGAGGTACGGTCGACCATCGATATCGTCACCGCCCGCCAGCAGGGGCGCGAGCTGGCGCTTGGTCTGGGTTTTTCCGGCGCCGAGGTCACCCTAGTGGCCGCCGCCATCTCGGAGATCGCCCGCAACATCCTCGATCACGCCAAGCGCGGCGAGGTTTTGTTCTCCCAAGTGCAGCATGGCAGCCACCGGGGCCTGCAGGTCATCGCCCAGGACCAGGGCCCGGGCATCCCCGACATCAATCAGGCCATGCAATACGGTTACTCCACCCGCCGCGGTCTCGGCGTCGGCCTGCCGGGCGCAAAATGGCTCATGGATGATTTTGAAATCGCGTCCAAGGTCGGAGAAGGCACGAAGATTACCATGCGAAAATGGCTCAAGAATGATACCAACAGCAAACACACCACGTTTGGTTGACTGGGCGGTGGCGCAAAAAGCCGCGCCCGGCCAGACCGTCTCCGGCGATCTGCACCTGACGCAGCCGCACGAGCGGGGCGTGCTGCTCGCCGTGGTCGACGGCTTGGGTCATGGGCCCGAGGCGTCCCGGGCCGCCATTATCGCCATCGACGCCCTGCGCCAACAGCCGAGCGATTCCGTTCACGCGCTCACCAACCGCTGCCATGCCGCGCTCACCCGCACCCGCGGGGTCGTGATGACACTGGCCAGCTTCGACTCGGCCGACCGCACGATTACCTGGTGCGGCATCGGCAACGTGGAGGCCCGGCTTTTCCGCTATGATGCCAATGGCACCACTTCGCCCGAGAACGCCCTGCTGCGCGGCGGCACCGTGGGCTCCCAGCTGCCCGTGCTCTACGCCAGCGTCATCCCCGTCTACCCGGGTGACGTGCTGATCCTCGCCAGTGACGGCATCCGCCCGGACTACGAGCACGATGTGCCGCTCCGGAGTCCGCCGCAGCGCATCGCCGACCACATCATGCAGAAATACTACAAGGGCACGGACGACGCCCTTGTCCTGGTGGCCCGTTTTGAGGGAACGAATCATGCCGCCTAGCGTCATCAGTCTCGTGGAACCCAATCTGGACGGATCCCCACCGATCCCCGGCGAGCATGCGCACCTCGTGGAGCTGCTGAAGCGCTTCGAGGCGATCGTGAACATCTCGACAGATTTTTTCACCCTGATCGATTCCCAGCATACCTACCTGGCGGTCAACGACGCCTACTGCCGCGCCCACGGCCGGCCGCGCGAGCAGATCATCGGACACTCCGTGGCCGAACTCTGGGGGCCGGAAGTCTACCAGCTCCATCTGCGGCCCCAGTTGGAACGCTGCCTCGCCGGCGAGGAAACCCACTATAAGGCGCACTTCGAGTTTCCCCGCACCGGGCTGCGCCACTTTGAGGTCAGCTTCTACCCCTATGGCAGCCGCGACGGTCGCCCGCACGCGATCGTCCTCACCCGCGACATCACCGAGCAGCAGCGGGCCGAGACGGAACTGCGCGAGTCGGAGGATCGCTACCGCGCGCTCATCGAAACCGCCAACGACGTCATCTTCATGCTGACATCCGACGGGCTCATTGCCGCGCTCAACCCGGCGTTCGAGGCGCTCACCGGCTGGCCCTGTGCGGAATGGCTCAACCAGCCCTTCGCCCCGTTGTTGCACCCGGAGGACAGGCCGCTCGCCCTCGAAAGATTCCAGTCCATCCTGCGCGGCGACACACCCCACCGGCGGGAATACCGCGTGCGCAAGCGCAACGGCGAGTATGCCGTGGGCGAGTTCACCCTGGCCCCGCAGATCAAGGACGGCCGCAGCACCGGCATCTTCGGCATCGGGCGCGACATCACCGAGCGCAAGCACGCCGAGGAGCAGCTCGACCGTTTTTTCAACCGCTCGCTCGACATGCACTGTCTCGCCGGCTTCGACGGCTACCTCAAGCGGGTGAACCCGGCCTGGGAACGGACCCTCGGCTTCACCAACGAGGAGCTGTTCAGCCGCCCCTACCTCGAGTTTGTCTATCCCGACGACCGCCCCGGCGTGACGCAGGAACTGCTCAGGCTGCAGCAGGGCCAGGAGATCACCGCATTCGAGATGCGCTGCCCGTGCAAGGACGGCGCCGTGAAATGGACCCTCTGGAACGCAACCACCCTGCCGAGCCAGCGGCTCATCATCGCCACGGGGCGCGACATCACCGAGCGCAAACGCACCGAGGAGGCCGTGCAGCACAGCGAGGAGCACTACCGCGAACTTTTCCACCAGGCCTACCAGATGCAGGAAAACCTGCGGCGGCTCTCCGACCGCATCCTCGAGGTCCAGGAACAGGAGCGCACCCGCATCAGCCGCGACCTGCACGACGAGGTCGGCCAGGCGCTCACCGCCATCAACGTCAACCTGACGGTCATGCACCAGGCGCTGACCGGCGCGCCGCCGGCGATCACCCGGCGGATCACCGACACCCAGCAACTGCTCGAGCAGACCATGGAGGCCGTGCACCGGTTCTCCCGCGAACTGCGCCCGGCCATGCTCGACGATCTCGGCCTGCTCCCCGCCCTCCGCTCCTACGTCAAAAGTTTCACCGGGCGCACCGGCATTGTCGTCCGCTTCCAGGCGGACCGGTCGGCGGGCGTCGAGCGGCTGGACGCGGAGCGAAAGACCGTGGTCTACCGCGTCGTGCAGGAGGGGCTCAACAACGCCGCGAAGCACGCGCACGCCCGGCTGGTCAAGATCACCATCGCCGATTCGCACCACCGCGTGCAGTTGGAAATCAAGGACGACGGCCGGGGGTTTGTCACCGACGGGCAGACCGCCGGCCCGGCCACCAACCGACTGGGGCTGCTCGGCATTGCCGAGCGCGTGCGGCTCGTCAACGGCGAGTTTGCCGTGGAATCCTCGCCCGGCCACGGCACGACCCTCCTTGTCGCCATTCCCTTCAAACCCGTCTAGCGCCGCGCGCGCCGACGATCCGATTCAACACCCAACTCAATCACTCCCATGCAAAAAATCACCGTCTTGCTCGCTGATGATCATACCGTGGTGCGGCAGGGCCTGCGCGCCCTGCTCGCGGCCGAGTCCGACATCGAAGTCGTCGGCGAGGCCGAAACCGGCCGCCAGACCATCCAGCTGGTGGGAAAATTCCTGCCTGATGTCGTGGTGATGGATATCGCCATGCCCCTGCTCAACGGCCTGGAGGCCACGCGCCAGATCACCCGCGAGGTGCCCTCCACCCGGGTCATCATCCTTTCCTCCTACAGCGATGATGAATACGTGGAGCAGCTGACCGAAGCGGGCGCCATTGGCTATCTGCTCAAGCAGACCGCGGCCACCGACCTGATCAAGGCCATCCGCGAGGCCAAGCAGGGCAACGCCTACTTCAGCCCCTCCATCTCGCGGCGCATGCTTGATATTTACCGCCAGGCCTTCGTCAGCGGCCAGCCCGCCCGCAAGCTGGGCGACTCACTCACTTCGCGCGAGTCCGAGGTGCTGCAGCTCATCGCCGAGGGCAAGACCAACAAGCAGATCGCCGCGGAACTCTTCATCAGCATCAAGACCGTCGAGAAGCACCGCCAGCAGGTCATGAACCGGCTCAATATCCACGACATCGCCGGCCTGACGCGCTACGCCATGTCGAAGGGAATCATCGAATCCAGGCCCGCCCTCGATCCGTCATAGCGTCGGGCGGGACCGTCCGAGCCGGTGCGATCCGGCCCGGACGCCACGGGCTAGAGCTCCCGGCCGGCGACGATGCCTTCCGCCCGCGTCACCACGCCCACATAGTCGATGTAACTGAAGGCGAGCGCCGCGCGAATCTGCGGCCAGGTTTTTTCCGTGGCCTTCTCGGCCGCCTGCATGCCCAGCCGGAGCGCCGCCGCCTGGATTTTCATATCCTGCATGGCGCTCTCATAAAGCTGCAGTTTTCCCTTCGTCAGAATTCGGGCTTCCGCGGAGAGGCCGTCGATCGCCTCGGTCGTGGCCTTGAGCCTGGTCTCCATGTCGAAAAGCATCTGGTTGCGCGCCTCATAGGCGCAGACGCGGATCGCCTCGGTGGCGGAGGCCACGATGAGCGAGGTCGAGGCTGATTTGCGGGTGCCTGGAGTGATTGACAGACCAAGCTGGGCCATGGCGTGGGCCACGGTGATGAGCAGAAGGGCAAGGACGATGGCCGCCCGGATTGGATTTCTCGTGATCATTTTGGTTCTTCGTTTGGGTTGATGGACTGGATCGGGCCGCCCGGGGGCGGGCCCGATTTTGACATTGCACTGAAAAGAAACGGCGCCGGGCTGCTGCCTGAAGGCAGTCCGGCAAACTATACACGCGGTCGTAAATGCTCGCGTTGCAGGTCAGACTTTCTTGTCCGCCATAGGCTTGGCGACACGGAACGCCCGACATGTCGGGGATCAGCCGTCGCTCTTCGAGCTATGGCCGACAGGTAAACCCCGGCCTGCAGATCAATATCTGGGCAATCATTTGTCGCGTTGTGTATAGCAGATACCGGCGTAATTCCTGTAGTGGGTCTTCACCCCACTTGACCCGCCCCTCCCTGTAGGAACAATCCGCGGCCCCGAAATAAAACACCCCCGGCATCCTGTCCGGAACCCCCGCCCGGCCAGTCTCAGCGGCTGACCCGGATTGAACGCCGCCCTTTTCGCCCGCATTGCTTCCCCGGGGATGTCCGAATGTCGCTGCGCGCGCGGAACCACGCGGGGCTGGCCGGGCGGCGTCCTAATTCCACCCCGCGACAAGTTTACCCGCCTATGGCGGCGCCAGAGACGACCAGGGCTGCGGGGAGTGTTTCGGTATTCAACCTGCTCTGCGTTCCAGATCGGCGCCGCCGGCCGGCCTGTTCCTGACTGAACCCTGATCGCCGGCGCCGGCGCTGGACGCCGGGCTGCCCGCCCACGCGGTGCCTGGCGGGAGTCGTTCGCCTTTCATGAGCAGTGAGAGCGCGTCCAGGCGCGAACCGTCCGCCATCTCCGAATCGTAGAGCACCACGGAACCGGCGCCCAGTTCACAGCCAGGCCCGACGCGCAGCCGGGCGGCTTTCAGGACGCGGTCCTCGAAGAGATGCGTCTGGAGCACGCAATCCTCGTTGAGCACCGCTTCGTCGCCAACCTCGATGAGGTCCCACTCGAGGAACCCGGTTGTGTGAATATAGGTGCGGCGGCCGATCCGGGCGCCAAGAAGACGAAGATACCAGGGAAGCAGCGGGGTGCCTTGCAGCGCTTCCAGCGCCAGAGGGGTGGCGAGGAACTCGTAGAGCGCGTTCACGAACTCCAGCCGCCAGACGAAAGTGCTCCAGAGGGGATGTTGAAACGGCCGGTAGCGCCCCATGACCACCCACTTGGCCGCCACCATCCCGAGCGCGACGGCCGCGCAGCACGCGGCGTAGATGAGCGGAAGCAGCAGAAGCGCGGCCCCAAGCCCGGCGCGATTCCACAGTTCGACAACCGCCGTGATCACCGTCGTCGTAACGAGGATGAATCCCGCCGGGGGCACGGTGACACGCAGGATTTCAATCGCTCCACGCATCAGCCACAGCTGGCGGGACGGGCAGAACGTTCTCTGCTCCGGGAACACCGCGCTCGGCTGGCGGCGGGGCAGCCGCAGCGCGGGCGAACCCAGCCAGGAACTGTCCGGCGCCGCCGCGTCGCCGGGCGCCTGGGGTGGAACGGAAAGGACGCCGACCAATGACCCGTCACCGAGCACCGTGCCGGACGGCACCACGGCGCCATTGCCGACAAAGGCCCGTCGTCCAAGCCGGGTCGGCGCCAGCGTCAGCCAGCCGCCCTCCACGCGCGCCGCGCTGAGCGAGACTTCATCGGCCACCGTGCCGCCGTCGTCGATCTCCAACAGGTCCGGGGTCATCGCGGTCGCGGTGGACAACTCGACCGAGCGGCCGAGCTTCGCCCCGAGCGCGCGATACCACGGCGGCAGATAGAGGGTCGCGTGGAGCGATCCGGCCACATCGAGGCTCTGGGCGAGCAGCCGGTCCACGATCCATTTCCGCAGATAGTAGCCCCCGTGCACCGGATAGGTTCCGGGACGCGCGCGGCCGAGCAGCAGCCACTTGAGCAGCGTCGTGCCGGTCGTGAGCAACAGGATGAAGAATCCGCCGACGAGCGGCGCCGCCGCCAGATACAACCAGGGCTGCGCCAGCGCGTCGATCCGGGACAGGAGGACCACGCCCGGAATGAACGCGACCAGGGGCAGAAGCGGCAGAACCAGAGCAAGGATGACATAAAGCCCGAGCGTGGTCACCCGGCAGAGGGGGCCGGGCGCAGGCGGTGCCGGCACACGCACGGAGGCCGCGAGATGTCGGGCCGGTGAACCGGCCCAGGTCTCGTGCGCGGGAATTTCGCCGCCGGCCGGCAGGAGCGACAGGTCCTCCAGCCTGGCGCCCTCCCCCATCACCGTATTCTCCCGCACGACGGAACGCGCCCCGACAAAGCAATGCCGGCCAACCTGCACGGGGCCGATGACGAGTTCGCCGTCCTCGACCGTGGAGCCGAACAGGGAGGCTTTGTCATCGATGCTTGATCCATCCCCGATCGAAATCTGGTCGAAGGCGGCAAGATCATCCGTCTCCAACTGCACGTCCCGCCCGATCCGGGCGCCAAACAGCCGGTAGACGAAGGGCAGCAGCGGCGTGCCGCAGAGATGATTGAGGTGCAGGGACGAGACCAGGCCCTGCACGAACCACCAGCGGAGATGATAGGCGCCCCACAGCGGGTGCCGCCCGGCGCGGATGGGCCCGAGCAAAAGCCATTTGGCCGCGACGGTCAGAAGGAGCAGCGCGGGCAAAGCCGCCACCGCCCC
>DATFUQ010000131.1:0-17124 GCA_035260745.1 Lacunisphaera sp.
CTTTATCCCCCATGAAACTCCTCCGCCTGCTTGTGCTCCTCGCGACCGCCGTGCCGTCGCTTTTCGCCGCTGACCCCGCGTTCGACCAATGGGCTGACGGCCTCGCCACTGAGGCGATGCGCAACAACCCGTCTGTCGCCACCATCACGCAATATTTCACGGGCGCGGAGCAGGACGCCCTCGACCGCCAGCTCACACCCTTCACCAAGGATTACCGCGCCACGCGCGTCGCAGTCGCCCGGCGCACGCTGGCCGAGCTCGCGAAGTTCGACCGCAGCAAGCTCGACGCCCAGCAGCGCATCTCCGCCAGCATCATCGAATGGCAGTTCAACGAAACGGTGAAGGCCGACGCGTTCACGGACTATAATTTCATCTTCAACCAGTTCGGCGGCCTGCATGTACGGCTCGTCAATTTCCTCAGCCAGACCCACCCCATCCGCAACAAGCGCGACATCGAGAACTACCTCGCGCGCCTCGACCTCGTGGCCGGGCAGATGGACGAGGGCATCGCTCAGGCCAGGGATGCCGCCACGCGCGGCTTCCTGATGCCCGACTTCATCACCAAGTCCGTCCTCGGGCAGTTTGAGCGCTTCCTGGCTGATGCGCCCGCGAAGAACGTGCTCGTCGCCTCGCTCGCCGAGCGCACGGCCCAATTGAAGGACATCACCGCCGCGGAACGCGCCGCCTTTGTCGCCGCCGCGGAAAAAACCGTCGCCAGTTCCGTCCTCCCCGCCTTCCAGCGCGCGCAGGCGCTCCTGCAGGTGCAGCTCCCGCTCACCAACGACCACGCCGGCCTCTGCTGGCTGCCCGGCGGCGACGCAGCCTACGCCAACGCCCTGGCCCGCAACACCACCACCAGCCTCACCCCGCAGCAGATCCACGAGATCGGCTTGAAGGAAGTCGCGCGCATCGAGGGCGTGATGGGCGGGCTGTTGCAGCAGCTCGGCTATCGGGACGGCTCCATCAAGGAGCGCATGGAGAAACTTGAGACCGACCGGCAACCGCCCGCTGCGCCCGATCCACGCCCGATGCTGCTGGCCCGCTTCGACGAAATCCTGCGCGACGCCGAGAAGCGCGCCGCGCTGCTCTTCGATATTCGCCCCAAGTCGCCCATCGTCGTCAAGCGCGAGCCGCTCTTCACGGAAAAGACGGCCGCCGCGCACTACACCAGCCCCGCCAAGGACGGATCCCGGCCCGGCACTTTCTGGGCGCCGCTGCCCGGCCCCAAGTTCGAGATCGCGACCATGCGCACGCTGGTCTACCATGAGGGCGTCCCCGGCCATCACTTCCAGATCGCGCTGCAGCAGGAGATGACGAGCCTGCCGCGTTTCCGCCAGGACCGCATCTTCGGCGGCGCCACCGCGCACTCCGAGGGCTGGGCGCTCTACGCCGAATACCTCGCCGCCGAACAGGGCTGGTATGAGGACGACACCGTCGGTCACCTTGGCCAGTTGGAAGCCGAACTCTTCCGCGCCCGCCGGCTGGTCGTCGACACCGGCCTGCACGCCATGAAGTGGACCCGCCAGCAGGCCATCGACTACGGCATCAAGGTCTCCGAGGTGGAGCGCTACGTCATGTACCCCGGCCAGGCCTGCGCCTACAAGATCGGCATGCTCAAGATCCTCGAGCTCCGCGCGAAGGCCCAAAAGGAGCTCGGCCCGAAATTCACGCTCAAGGAATTCCACAACACCGTGCTCCGCGCCGGCAACATGCCGCTGGCCGTGCTGGAGCAGGTGGTCAACGATTGGATTGCCGCCACGCACTGACCAAGGCCGCGTGCGCCATGCCCGAAGCCAGCATCGACCTCGACGCCTACTTCGCCCGCCTCGGTTATGCCGGCTCGCGCGCCCCGACGCTGGAGACGCTGCATGCCATCACCGCCCGTCATGTCGCGGCGATTCCGTTTGAGAATCTCGACGTGCTGCTCGGCCGTCCCATCCGGCTCGAGCCCGCGGCGCTCCAGCAAAAACTGCTCCGGCAAAAACGCGGCGGCTACTGCTTCGAGCAAAACAACCTCCTGCGGCTTGTCCTCGACGCGCTCGGCTACCACGTCACGCCCGTCGGCGCCCGGGTGCGCTGGAAAATCCCGCGCGACGTCACGCCAGCCCGCACGCATCTGTTCCTGCGTGTCGCGGTTGACGGGACGGACTGGCTGGCCGACGTCGGCCTCGGCGGCGCCTCGCTTACGTCCGCCATCCGGCTCGAGTTCGACCGCGAGCAAACCACGCCGCATGAGCCGCGCCGCCTCATCCGCGAGGACGGCCGGTTGTTCCACCAGCTCTGGACGTGCACCGAGTGGGTCGATGTGTGCGAGTTCACCCTGGACCCCATGCACCCCATCGATTGCGAGCTGGCCAACTGGTGGACCAGCGCCCATCCGGCCTCCCATTTCAAAAACCGCCTGATCGTCGCCCGGGGCGGGACCGACGGCACGCGCAGTTCCATCCGCGACCGGGAGTTCATCCGCCGCCGCGGCCCGGAAATCCTCGAGCGCCAGGAGCTGGCCACGGCGGAGGAACTGCTCGAAGTCCTCGGCCGGCATTTCGGGCTCCACTTTCCGCCGGGCACGCGTTTTGGCCGGCCCGGCGCCCCCTGGCCGGTTTGACCGGCGCGACGGGCAAAACAAAGGCGCGGGCTTTGTCGCCCGCGCCCGAGAGGTGAACAAAAACCGTGCCTTAGAATTTCAGGCTCAGCTTGGTGTAATAGAAAACCCCGTTGAAGCCGAAGGGCGACACGCTGCTGTAAGGGAAGATGCCGACATTGTCGCTGCCGTTGAAGGCCACGCCGTTGACCACCTTCGAACGGATGTTCTCGCCCGGATAGACATCGAACAGGTTGTTCGCGCCCACGGAGACGGAGATGTTCTTGTTGTAGTGGTAGGTGACGTCGAGGTCCGCGAGCCACTTCGCACTGAACGTCTGGATGATCTGCCGGTTGGCAGTCGTGCCGCCGACGGTGCCGGGCACGGCGGGGGCAAAGGACACATTATAGCCCGGCGTGAGCGCATCGATCTGGGCCTGCGTGGCACTGGTAAAGGGCACGATCGAAACCTCGCCGTAGCGCACCTCGCGCGCGAGGATGGAGAACTTGCCGATCTCCCAACCGGCCGAGAGGTTGATGTTGTCGCGCGGCTGGCCCTTGACCAGCCGGGTGGTTTCCGTGAGGTCGAAAAGCGGCGTGGTGGTGATGGCCGCGAGATTGGCGGGCGCCTGCTTGATGTGGTCGGCCTTCGTCGTGTTGTGGTTGTAGCCGGCCGTGAAGGTGAACCTGCCGACGTCGGAGGTCTTCAGGACATACCGGCCGCTGACATCCACTCCCTCGGTCGTGGTGTCGACGGCGTTGGTGAAGTAACGGCCGCCGCCGATGCCGGTGATGCCCTGCGTCGCGAGCAGCGCGATGACCGGGGCGCCGGTGAAGTTGGACGAGAGGACGATGCGGTCCTTGATCTTGATATGGTAGAAGTCGACAGTGGCCGAGAACCCGGAATGCGCCGGATTCCAAGTGAAGCCGCCGCTGTAGCTGGTCGACTTCTCGGGCTTCAGGCTGGAGGCGCCGAGGGCGACCGCCGCGGGATTGCTCACCGGGAAGGTCAGGATGTCGAACGGCACGCCGCCGATGAAGTTGGTGGCGGTGGAGCTAAACCATTCCTGGGCGAGGTGCGGGGCGCGGAATCCGGTGCTGACCGAGGCGCGGACGGCGAAGTCGGACCCCAGTTCCATGCGGGTGGCGAGTTTCACGGTGCTGTCGTTGCCAAAGTCGCTGTAATCTTCGAAGCGGCCGGCGAGATCAACCAGCCACTTCTCCGTGAGATTTTGCTCGAAGTCGACGTAGACGGACTTGGCGTTGCGCGAGTGGCTGCCAGCGTCCGAGGGCTTGAAGCCGGGGAACACCTGCGCGCCCACGGCGGCGAGGCCGCCGGCGTTGGGCCCGTCGAGGATGGTGATGCCGCCGTTGCGGTAGGAGTCCGGCTCGCCGGCCCCGATGGTGTATTTCTCCGAGCGGAACTCGGCGCCGGTGGCGAACTTGAGCGGCGTGGCCGCGCCGGCGTTGAGCGAGGTGACCAGATCCAGGTTGGTGGTCCACTGGTCGGATTTCAGCTGGCCGTCGTAGAAGGCCTTCGGGCTGGCGGCGCCCAGCGTTACGTTGGCGGAGTTCGAGGTGCGGTAGTTGAGCTTGTTGGTGCCGTAGTTGGTGCTGAGGTCCCAGTTCCAGTTGCTGGCCTTGCCCTTGACGCCGCCGCCAAGGGAGAGGTCCTCCACCTTGGTGTCGATGAAAGGCAGGAAGCCGTCCGGCCAGATGGCGCGCACCGTGCGGTCATCACCAGCGCGGCGGAAAAAGCCGGCGCCATTCGCGTGGCGGATGCTGTTTCCACCGAAGAAGTAGAGATTGATATCGTTCGCGAGCGGATACTCGCCGTTGAGCCAGATGCCCTTGTCCTTCGTCGCCGGGTCCCCAAAGCGGTGGTTGAGGCGCCGGACAATTGCCTCGCGCGGATTGAGGTTGCCGTTGGACGGGCTGAGGCCGGTGCCCGAACCGTAGTTGCCGGAGAAGGCGACGGGCAGGCCGGTGGTGGCGCTGATGCCGAAATACTGCTGACGGGTGTCCGGCTGGATGCGGTTGGTCGCCCCGTGATCGCGGAGATAGAGATCGACGAAGAGCGAGCCCTTGTCGCCGAGCGGCACGCCGGCAAACGAATCGAGCTTGTAGTCCTTGCCGTCGCTCTTGCCCGTTGCCCCGTAGGCGAGGTTAAAGCCCCAACCGGCGTCCTTGCGGAGGATGATGTTGATGACACCCGCGATGGCGTCGGAGCCGTATTGGGCGGAGGCGCCGTCGCGGAGGACCTCGATGCGCTCGATCATCGCCGCGGGAATCGCGTTGAAGTCGGTCGACACGGAGCCGCGACCGATGGAGCCGTTGAGGTTGACGAGTGCGCTGGTGTGGCGGCGCTTGCCGTTGATCAGCACGAGCACCTGGTCGGGCGCGAGGCCGCGCAGCGTGGCGGGGCGGATGTGGTCCGTGCCGTCGGTCAGCGACGGACGCGGGAAGTTGAACGAGGGGATGTTCGCCTGGAGCATCTGGCTGGTCTCGTTATAGCCGCCCTGCTTCAGCTCGGTGCCGCTGATCACGTCGATCGGCACCGGCGACTGGGTCACTGTGCGGTCGTTGAAGCGGGAGCCGGTGGCGACGAACTTGGCGAGTTCGACAACCTCTTCTTTTTTCGGCGGCTCGGTGGCCGGCGTTTGGGCCAGAAACGGCGTGGTCGCCACGGTCACAATAAAGGCGGAAAGCGCAGCAAGGCGCATCCGCCGCAGGCTCGCCGACGGCGAGGCCTGAGAAACAGAGTTCTCGGTGTTCATACAGTATATGTGGGGCCAGCCTGACTACAGGCCGGTTAGGTTGACCGTAGGGTAGTCAACTCGCCGTTTTGAACAAGTCTTTATCTTTCTTGCGGAATTGCGACTTGTGGCGCGTCCGCGGCGGGAAAATATCCCACCATGCGAACCACCCCGTGTCTTGTTTCCTCCCTGTTGATCACCGCCCTCGGGTTGTCCGCGCCATCGCCTCTCCCCGCCCAGCGCTCCGCCGTCGAAGCCGGGCACGGCATGGTGGTCAGCGTGCAGGAACTCGCCTCGCACGCCGGCGTCGAGATTTTGCAAAAGGGCGGCAACGCGGTGGACGCGGCCGTCGCCACCGGTTTTGCGCTCGCCGTCGTTTACCCCTGGGCCGGCAACCTCGGCGGCGGCGGTTTTATGCTGATCCACCTCGCCGACGGCCGCGATGTGGCGATCGATTACCGCGAGACCGCCCCCGCCGCGGCGTCCCGCAACATGTATCTCGACCCGGAGGGCAACGTCCGGAAAGGCCCGGGCTCGTCCACCGTCGGCTGGCGTGCGAGCGGCGTGCCCGGCACCGTCGCCGGCTTTGCTCTGGCGTTTGAAAAATACGGCTCGGGCAAGGTGACGTGGGCCGACGTGCTGGAGCCAGCCCGCCGGCTCGCCGCCGAGGGCCACATCATTACGCAATACAACGCCAGCCGCGCGCACTACGTCGCCCGCCTGCTCTCGCAGTTTCCCGAGTCGAAGCGCATTTACCTCAAGGACGGCGCCTTCTGGCAGCCCGGCGACCGGTGGGTGCGGCCCGAGCTGGCCGCCACGCTGACCCGGCTGCAGCAGAAGGGACCCCGCGAATTCTACGAAGGCGAGACCGCGCAAAAAATCGCCGCCGCGATGACGGAGAACGGCGGCACGATCACCCTCGCCGACCTGCAGGCCTACCGCGCCATCGAACGTGTGCCGGCGCGCGCCGCCTACCGCGGCCACGAAATCGTCACCATGCCGCCGCCCAGCTCCGGCGGCATCACGCTGCTGCAGATGTTCGCGATGCTCGAGCCCTTCGACCTGCACGCGCTCGGCGCCGCGTCCTCCGCGAAATACCACCTCATGACCGAGGTCATGCGCCGCGCCTACCGCGACCGGGCCGAGTATCTCGGCGACCCCGCCTTCGTGAAAGTCCCCGCCGCCGGCATGCTCGACCGCGCCTATCTGGCCGGCCTGATGAAAAACTTCGACCCGCAGAAGGCCACTCCGAGCGAAGGCCTCGCGCCCGGCAAGCCTGCCGCTGGTGAATCCACGGAGACCACGCATTTCTCCGTCGCCGACGCCGCGGGCAACGCGGTCGGCAACACTTACACGTTGAACGGCGGCTACGGCAGCGGCGTCACCATCCCGGGCACCGGTTTTCTGATGAACAATGAAATGGATGACTTCGCTGCGAAGCCCGGCACGCCGAACATGTTCAAGCTCATTCAAGGTGAGGCCGACGCCATTGCCCCGGGCAAGCGACCGCTCTCCTCGATGTCCCCCACCTTCGTGCTGAAGGACGGCAAGGTCGTGCTCATCACCGGCAGTCCCGGCGGCTCGACGATCAGCAACACGGTGCTGTGTGTCGTGACCAATTTCATCGACCACGGCATGCCCGTCGCCCAGGCCGTCAACGCCCCGCGCATCCACCACCAGTGGCTGCCGGATGTGATCAACTACGAACCCTACGGGCTAGCCGAGGATGTCATCACCGCGCTGCAGGCCAAGGGCCACACGCTCGCCACGCGCGATGCCGATGGCCCGGGCCAGAATGTGCCGCTCATCGAACTCTACCAGGGCGACGCGGAATCCCTCGCGATCGACCCGCGCACGCACCTGCTCATGGGCGCCGCCGACTCGCGCAAGCCCGACGCGAAGGCTGTCGGCTACTGAGCCCGCGCGGAGTTGACCCTAAAACACTCCCGCCGGCCTCTCGCCGCGCCGCGTGACTTCAGGGAAGAATCTTATCCGCCACCGCCCAGGCGGCGAAAGTTTCCTGGGAATAAACCCGGATCGCCTCCAGTGTCGTGCGTATCAGGGGCGACGGCTCGCCGCGCCACAGCGCGCCCATCGTCATCGGCTCGAACCCTTCCAACGGCAGCACGCGCACATCCTGATGTTGCTTGAGAACGGTCGGGATGCCGAGGTTGCCCACCCCGCAACCCTCCTTGTTCGCCACATACCGCACCACCAGCTCGGCGGACGTCACCTCGACCGTCTGCGGCCAGCTGATCCGGCGGCGCTTCAGATCCCGCTGAAACTCCTGCATGAAACTGGTCTTTGCCGGTTGGCCAATGAGCGGCACCGCGATTTTCTTCTGGGCCAGCAACTCGCCGGCGCTTTTCACGGGTGAGCTCCGGTGCACCAGCAGCACGAGGGGGATGCGGACAAAGCGCATCTGCCGGAGCCGCGGCGGGGGCCGGGGCCCGACCGAGGTGACGGCGAGATCAATCTGGCCGTTGCGCAGCCACTCCTCGACCTGGATCTGGTCACCCGCGTGCAGGCTCAACCGCATCCGCGGATGCAGGGCGCGCACCCGTTGCATCACCACCGACAGGTGTTCCCGCAACACCAGCTCCGCCCCGCCGAGGCGCAGGCTGGGCTCCACGTCGCCGCGCAAGTCGGCCTTGAGGCCGGTCAGGTTCTCAAAAAACGGCTGCACGTGCGCCACGAGCCGCTCGCCGGCCGGCGTGAGCCGGAACGGGCTGCGCTCAAAAAGTTTCACGCCTACGTCCTCCTCCAGCTGCCGCATCTGCCCGCTCACCGCCGGTTGCTGGATGCCGTAAGGGATGTGCCGCACCGCCGCACTGATGCCGCCATGCCTAGCGACGTAGTAAAACAGCTCCAAATGATGGACGTTCATCCGGGAATCCATGCCAGCCGTCGATGGCCACCTTGGCAACCCTCATTCCGCGAGGCGCAGCTCCTCTCCTGCTCTGCGTCCGCCCATCGGCTCGCATGATACGCCTTGGCCGACGCCGACAAGGCGCTGGAACTGCAAGCTCCGGTCCCGCCCAAGCGTTAGGCGGAAGTGTGTTGGGTTCAGAGCGGCGAGAGCCCCACGACCAGCCCGATCACGGCGCCGTAGGCCACGTGCCCGGCCAGATGCGTCAGGCCCACGAGCAAATCGGCCTCCTTGAACTCTTCCAACGGGTGCCGGTCCGCCACGACCCAGACCAGCATCAGGCTGACGAGCAGTCCGTGCAGCACGCCCACGCCCAGTCCGAGCATCAGCGACATCGGCATATGCGTGTAGCCGAGCGTCACCATCAGCAGCGTGTAGACCAGGGCGAAGCCCACCGCGGCCGTCGCATGGATGACGAGCCCGACGCGGTAGGCGTTCTCGCGCGACTTGGTGAGCAGGCTGCCGAGCGCGAGGATCATGTCGCCCTTGGCCAGGCCGGCGCGGGAGATGAGCCACATGGCACCTTCCATCGCCAGACCGGCGAGCACGCCCGCGACCAGCGCCGTGAGCAGATATTGTACGAGAAACATCGCCGTCATGGTGGACTCCGGGGTTGGGTTTGGAGCAGCCGTCACAGCCGGCCGCACCCCGGACTATACAGCCTGCCCGGCGAAATTCCACCCGATTGTGGCCGCCCGCCCCCGCCAATAAAATCTGGCCTCGACGCGGCCGGGCCGTGAAATTGGCCCGCGCATGAATCCCTTCGCCCTGCTCGCGCCCCTCTTTCTTGTCTTCGAGCTCTGGCAGCTCGTGGTCAGCGAGCGCTACATGGGCATCAAGCAGATCAAGGTGAACGCCGACCCGCGCGAGCTGCCGATGGCCGGCTGGATGGCCGCGACCTGGGCCGGCGGTCTCCTCACCTACTACATCTGGATGGCCACCCTGCTGCTGCACCCGGTCGGCCGCGCCCAAGGCATCGTCCTGATCCTGGTGACCGGCGCCGGCTACCTCCTCCGCAGCACTTGCGGCCTCAAGTGGGTGCTGGTCGTGCTTACCTTCGAGGGCTCCATTCGCATTGGCATGCTCGGCTCGCTCATCGCCGTGTCCTGGCGCGAGCTGGTGAAGTGACCGGCCTAGAGCCGCGACGGCGCGACGCCCGGTCGGTGCGACTGGGCGAAAAATTCCTGCGCCGCCGCCAGCATCCGGCCATATTGGCCGTAGTCGCCCGCCCAGGAATTCGGCACACACACGCGCTTGATGACGCCCTGCCCGATCCGGTCGGGCGCCTCGTGGTCGGGCGTCAGCTCCAGCGCGAACTTCGGGTCGCCCGTGTGCACCACGTAATGCCGCTCGAGTCCGCGGCGCTCCCGATCAATCCGCACAAAGTGGGAAAAGTTCATCGGCTGTGGCTGCAGCCTGTCACGCGCCGCCTGGCGCACAAGGCGCATTTTTCCCCGGCCGCCCCACTGGTTTAGCCTTGAGAAACCGCCCGTGCCCGACGAAAACCAGCCTGCGCGCGAATCGCCTATGAATCTCGACCCCGCCCCCCGCCTCTCGAAGACGATTTTTCTGTTGATTGACGCCGGCCTGCTGCTCACGGCCTTCCTCATCGCCTACTTCGCGAAGAACCCCTACGCCCCGCTGCCCTTCATCACCGCGGTGCTCTTCGTGGGCGCGGCCGGGGTCGTCGGCCTGGTCCCGTTTCTCATCGACTACGCCGCCGACTCCGCCGAATACGTCCAGCAGGAGCGCGAGCGGATCAACGAGCAGGTCCAGCGCCTGCACGCCGCCGGCGAGAGCCTCGCCCGCGCCGCCGCGCAGATCAAGGCCGTTGAGGAGGCCGTGCACAAGACCGCCCACGCCGCCGAGAACCTGCCCTACCGCATGCAGGAGAAGCTCGCGGAGTTCAACGCGGCCCTGGCCGAGAAGGAGGAGACGGATCGTGAGGCACTCGAACAGGAGCTCACCGAACTGCGCGCCGCCAACAGCGAGCAGCTCAAGGCGGTCGCCGAGAAAATTTCCAAGGCCACGGGCGAATGGACCGCGCTCGAAGCCACCACCCGCAAGCAGCTGGCCGCCGCGCAGGATATTGCCGCCAAGCTGGAGGAAAAACTCAAGGGCGCGCTCGCGAGGCTCGAGGCTGCACCCGTCAGCGCGCCGCGCGCCGCGCCCGGGCCGGTGGAGGAAGCGAAAACCGAACCGGCCGCCGTGATTGAATCCGTCAGCCTCAGCGACACACCGGCCGCCGCCGAAGCGGAGCCCAAGCCCAGGAAGCCCCGCCTGCCGCGCAAGCCCAAGCCCGAGGACACACTCGCCGCGATGTCTGAATCTTCCGAGCCAACCCCCGAGGGCAGCGAAGGCTCCGGCGAGGCCGCGGCGCCGGCCGAGTCGTCCGTCTCAATCGACGGCGCCACGCGGTTGCTCGTCACCGCCTACATCGGCATCGGCAACAAGCTCTTCATCCGCGGCGACGGCCCCGGCCTCAGCATGGACAAAGGCGTGCCCATGCAATTTGTTTCCATCGGGAAATGGGGCTGGTCCACGGACGACGCCACCGGCCCGGTGGCCTGCAAGCTCTACAAGAACGACGAGACTGCCGCGCTCTCCGGCGAAATTTTCCTCGAACCCGGCCAGCATGTCGAGGTCTCCGCGCTGTTTTAATAGTGGGGCGGACGTTCCTCCGCCGCGTTCTCGCCTTCGGCGGGGGCGCTGGTGACCCGGGCCCGGAGCGCGGCGATTTCCTTCCGCAACCGGGCGATCTCCTCGCCCAGTTCGAGCACGGCCTTGTCCTGCTCGGTCACATGGCGTTGCAAATGCGCGTAGCGTTCCTCGAGTTGGGTCAGTCGCACGGCATCGCTCATGTCCGGGAGAATGCAGATTGCGCGGACCAGCGCAACCCGCCAACACTTCCGCCATGAAGCGCCACACAACCGCTTGCATCCTGTTGCTCGCCGGGTTGCTCGTCACCTCGTGCTCGACGCCCGCCCCGCGTCCCGCTCCCGCGGATCTGCTCATCCTGATCTCGATCGACGGCTTTCGCTGGGACTATCTGCAGAAATACGACGCCCCCGTCCTGAAAAAACTCGCGGCCGAGGGGGTGCACGCCACGCGCATGACGCCGAGTTTCCCGTCCAAGACCTTTCCCAACCACTACACACTCGTCACCGGCCTGCGACCCGAGCACCACGGCATCGTGGGCAACTGGTTCTACGATCCCGTCATTGGCGAGACCTTCGGCATGAGCAAACCGGAGAGCAACCACGACCCACGCTGGTGGGCGGAAGGCGAACCGGTGTGGGTCACCGCGGAAAAACAGGGCGTGCGCAGCGCGTGTTATTTCTGGCCGGGCTCCGAAACGGAGAATCACGGCCGGCGGCCGGCGTTCTACAAGGCCTTTGACTCCAAAGTCTCTCCCGCGGCGCGGGTGGACGGGTTGTTCGCGTGGCTGGATCTGCCCATCGACCAACGGCCGCGACTGTGCACCCTTTATTTCGAAATGGTCGATTATGCCGGCCACAAGTTCGGCCCCGACGCGCCCGAGACGGCCGCGGCCGTCTTGGAGGCGGACAAAGCCGTCGGCCGGCTGCTCGACGGCCTCGCCGCCCGCGGGCTGCGCGACAAGGCCAACCTGGTGATTGTTTCCGATCACGGCATGTCGCCCTGCGGGCCGGACAAGGTCATCTTCCTTGAAGACTTGATGGACGTATCCCAGGCGCAGGTTGATTCCACCGGACCCTGTGGCGGTGTGCGGCCGCTCAAGGGTTCAGCGACGGACCTGGTGGCCAGCATCCGGGCGAAGAATCCGGCGCATCTGCAGGTTTACCTGCGCGAGGAGGTGCCCGCCCGTCTGCATTACCGCGCGAATGACCGCATTCCCCCGGTTGTGCTCATTGCCGACGATCACTGGAATTTCGAAAGCAAGATCGGCTGGCCCAAGCGCGCGCCCACCTACAATATCGGCTCGCACGGCTGGGATCCGGCGACGCCCAACATGGGTGCGCTCTTCATCGCCTGCGGCCCGGTGTTCCAGCGCGGCGTCGAACTGCCCGACGTGGACAACGTCAATGTCTACAACCTGCTCTGCGCCGTGCTCGGCATCAAACCCGCAGCAAATGACGGCGACCGGCGGCTGGTGCGCGCGGCCTTGCGCCGCTAGCGCGGGAGTCACTCCCCAACCGCCGGTGCCGCTTCGCCGCTCGCCTGGAGGCACTGTTCCAGCGCGGCCAGGAATTGCTGGTCGCTGCATGGTTTCGGCACGAGCCTGGCCCACGGCGCACTGCCGAGGCCCAGTTGCAGCGTCTCGTTGAGACGTCCGGTGAAGAAGAGAACGGGCAGGCGTTCGCTGCTGCTATTTTTGAGGATGCGCGAATAAAGTTCTACGCCGCTCATGTCAGGCAAATCCACATCCAGCACCAAGCCGTCCCATCGGACCATTTGCATAAGTTGCAGGGCCTCCTCGGCACTGGCCGCCGTTTCCACCTCATAGCCTCGATGGCGCAGCAACTCGGCGATCATGGAGCGTACCGGTTCGATGTCGTCCACCACCAGCAGTCGCAGTTGACGGCCTGCTTTCGTTGTCACCGGCCAACTCATGACTTTCGCGGCCGGGCCGAGCGCAGGAGATGCTGTTCCACCTCGCGGTAGGCCGCCCGCACCGCGGGATTGGTCTGCTTCGGGCGCAGGTGCCGGCAGATATCGGCCAGGGTCACAAGCAGTCGGCGGGCATGGGCACGCTGCAAAGCACGCTCTCCTGCCCCCGGCCGGCCCTGGCGGTGGTTCTTCTCCATCGAACAACACAAGAATTTTATGCGCACACATTATGTCAACCTCCATCTTGAAACCCGCCCGCTGCGTTGACAAAGCACCCAGGCGGCATCATGCACCTGCGCAATGCAATACACCCAGCTTTTCCGCCGGCTGCGGGAGCAAAAGGGCCTGAGCCACGAAGCTTTGGCGAAATTGGCGCGCTGTCATCGCAACACGGTTATCAACGTCGAGGGCGGGCGGCAGGTGAAGTTCAAGACCATCGCCCGCTTGATGGGGAAAATGGGCTACGCCACCGATTCTTCCGAGATGGCCAGCCTCGCCCTGCTCTGGCTGGAGTCGGTCAGCGGGGTTGATCTGGCCGATCCCTCCATGCTGGGTCCCGTCCGCCAGAAACTGGCCGCCTATGACCGGCCGGCCAGCCAGGCGGCCCAGCACCTCGTGGAGACCGTCCGGCGCGCCCGGCTTGCTGAACGGGAAATTCGCCTGCTCGCCTATGCCGCCCAGCACCCCGAAATGCTGGCCATCGTCGATTCCATCAAGGATCTGGTGCAAAGCGCGGCAGCCGGGCCGGCGGAGCTGAAAGTGGCCGAGGACAAATGAGATTCTGGCCGCGCTTGGGCTAGCCGAGAACCTGCTGCAGTTCCGCCGGTGAGTTCACCGGCGCCTGGCAGGCGAAGTTTTCGCACACATAGGCCGTGGCCCGCCCGTCGACCGGCTTCATCTCCGCCAAGTAAGGTCGTTGCGCGGCGAGCCACACCTGGCCGGCGGCACCATCGGCGCAAAGCAGCGCGCGCCGCGGGCCGAGCTTCCCGTGCAACACCGCCGCCAGCGCCGGGAAATCTTCCGCGGCGGGATCGCCGGCCAGCACCACCGTGCGCGGCGCATCCAGCACGAGCTCGATCACGCAGAGCAACTGCGGCAGCCCCGCCGGATGATTGGTCCATTGCGGACGCAGCGCTTCGAGGATCTTCACCGCCTGTTCCCGGGCGCCCGGCAGGCCGACCATCCAGTCCAGCCGCAGGAGATTGAGCGCCGCGATCGAATTGGACGACGGCTCGGCGCCGTCGTGGGCCTCCTTCATCCGCACAATCACATTCGGATCGTCCGCCTGCGAATTGAAATATCCGCCACGCTCCGCATCCCGGAACAATTCATCCATCTTCGCCTGCAGTTTCACCGCCCACTGCAGCCAGCGGATCCCAAAGCCCGTCTCGTAGAGATCGAGCAGGCCCTGGATCATGAAGGCATAGTCCTCGGCAAAGCCGGCAATGCTGCTGCGCCCCTCGCGCCAGCTCCGGTAGAGTACGCCGTTCCCGGCGTCGTAAAGTTCACGTTCGATGAACTCCGCCGCCCGCGTGGCAGCCGTCAGGTATGATTTTTCACCGAGGACCTGCGCGCCCTTGGCCAGCGCCGAGATCATCAGCCCGTTCCACGCGGTGATGACTTTGTCGTCAAGGTGCGGTCGCGGACGCTGCACCCGCGCGGTGCGGAGTTTTTCCAGGCAGCCGAGCAGCCGGTCGCTCGCCTGCTCCGGCTCGATTTTAAACTCTCGGGCCGTCGCCACCAGCGACTGCCGCTGCATCAGGATATTTTTCCCGGTGAACTCGCCCTGCGGGTCGTGCGCCACGTTGCCCCCGGCCTTCACCCCGTAGTACGCGCAGAAAAACGCTGCGTCCGCACCCAGCACCGTGTCGATCTCCTCCCTGGTCCATACATAGAACGCGCCCTCGGCATGTTCCGGTTTCCCGTGGGCCACCAGGCTGTCGGCGTCCTCCGCCGAATGGAACGCGCCGCCAGGGCCGGTCAGGTCGCGCTGCACATAATCGAATATGCCCCGCGCGATCCAGGCATACACTTCCTGCCCGGTCGCCTGCCGGGCCTCCAGGTAGCTGACCGCCAGTTGCGCCTGGTCGTAGAGCATTTTCTCAAAGTGCGGCACGAACCACTGCGCATCGACCGAGTAGCGGTGAAACCCGCCGCCCGCGTGGTCGTGCAGGCCGCCCTCGGCCATCTTGCGCAGGGTGAACGCCGCCATCTTCACCAGTTCGCCGCCGAGGTCGGATTGCAGGCCCTGCAGGGCCGCCAGCCGGAAAAGGAAGTTGAGCACCGCCGGCCGGGGAAACTTCGGCGCCCCGCCGAAACCGCCCCAAGTGGCGTCGTGGGCCTCGTGAAAATACTGGACCGCCTTCGTCAACGCCTCGCTCGCCGCCTCCGGCAAGGTCGGCGCGGATTCGCCGGGCGCCGCCCGCAGCCCGCCTTCCGCCGCGTAGCGCCGCAAGGCCTCCACCACCTCGTCGGCGCCGGCCTCGATTTTTTCCCGCTGCTCGCGCCAGTGACGCGTGATGGTGTTGAGCAGCGTGACAAACCCCGGCCGGCCGTGCCGGTCATCGAGCGGAAAATACGTGCCGCCGTAAAACGGCTTCAGCCCGGGCGTCAGCCACACGCTCATCGGCCAGCCGCCATGTCCGGTGGTGTGCTGCACATAGGTCATGTAAACCCGGTCGAGGTCGGGCCGCTCCTCGCGGTCAAGTTTCACCGGCACGAAGTCGCGGTTAAGCACCGCCGCGACATCTGGGTTTTCAAACGATTCGTGGGCCATAACGTGGCACCAGTGGCAGGTTGAGTAGCCGATGCTCAGGAAAATCGGCTTCTGCCCGGCGTGCGCCCGGGCGAAGGCCTCCTCGCCCCACGGGAACCAATCCACCGGATTGTCCGCGTGCTGGCGCAGATAGGGTGATTTCTCGGCGGCAAGACGGTTGGGCACAGCGGGCAAGTTCGCCCAAACCGCCCCGCAGGCCAAGCGAATGTTTTTGTTGCCCTGCGTGCGGCGACGCGGCTCACTCGCGGGTTCGCCATGCTGACCCTCGCTGATGTCGCCAAGTCCTACGGCACCCGGGAACTTTTCTCCGAGGTGTCGCTCTTTGTCGCGCGCACCGACCGCTTCGGCCTGGTCGGGCCCAACGGCGCGGGCAAAACCACCCTCTTCAACCTCATCCTCGGCGAGGAGACGCCCGACGAGGGCACCATCGAGTGGGAGCGCGGCGCGGACTTCGGCTACCTGCCGCAGGAAAGCGCCCCGGTGGGCGGCGAGACCATCCTGCACATCGCCACCAGCGGCAAGAAGCTGCTACCCGAGCATGATGACGACCACGACATCGACTACACGCTCGAGCCGCGCGCGAAGAAGATCCTGGCCGGCCTCGGTTTTCGCGAGACCGACCACGAGCGGCTGGCCAAGTCCTTTTCCGGCGGCTGGGTCATGCGTGCCCATCTCGCCCGCCTGCTGGTCAACGAGCCGGCGCTGCTTTTGCTCGACGAGCCGACCAACCACCTCGACCTCGAGGCGCTGCTTTGGTTTCAGGATTACCTGACGCGCTATCCCGGCGGCCTGGTCATCATCTCGCACGACCGGGAATTCCTGAACTCCCTGTGCAACGGCATCCTCGAGCTGCGCGGCGGCACCCTCAACCGCTACACCGGCAACTACGACGACTACCTGAACGAAAAGGACGCCCGCAAGGAGCAGCAGGCCTCGCTCTTCAAGAACCAGCAGCGTGAGATCGCCCACCTGCAGAAATTCGTGGACCGCTTCGGGGCCAAGGCCTCGATGGCCTCGCGCGCCAAGTCCAAGGAGAAACAGATCGAGCGCCTCAAGGATGTGGCGGTGGAGGAGCCCTGGGAGGACCTCAAGCGCATCAACTTTCGCTTTCCCCAGCCGCTGCGTTCGGGCTTGAAGGTGGTCAGCCTGAAAAAAGTCGAGCAGGCCTATGGCGATCACGTCGTCTACCGCGACCTGAATTTCGAGGCGGAGCGCGGTCAGCGCATCGTGCTCGTCGGCCCCAACGGCGCGGGCAAGTCCACCCTGCTCAAGATCCTCGGCAGCATCGTGCCCATCCGGGGCGGCGTGATGAACCTCGGCAGCAACGTCGTGCCGGGTTACTTCGCTCAGAACCGCGCCGACAATCTCAAACTCAGCCTGACCGTCATGGAAAACGTGATGGAGCTGCGCACCGCGGAGAACCAGCTGACCGAGCAGCAGGCCCGCGCCGTCCTCGGCGGGTTCCTCTTCCGCAAGGACGATGTCTTCAAGAA
>DATFUQ010000132.1:0-2582 GCA_035260745.1 Lacunisphaera sp.
GGGGAAACGCGCCGGGGCTCAGACGAGCCTGCAGTAGTCGAGCAGGCCCTGGCGGCCACCCTCGCGGCCGAAGCCGGACTCCTTGTAGCCGCCGAAGGGCGACGTGGGGTCGAATTTGTTGTAGGTGTTGGCCCAGACGACACCGGCCTTGAGCTCGGTGGACATCTTCAGGATGCGCGAGCCCTTGTCCGTCCATACCCCGGCGCTGAGGCCGTAAGCGGTGTTGTTGGCCTTCTCCACCGCCTCGTCGACGGTGCGGAAGGTGAGCACGCTGAGCACCGGGCCGAAGATCTCCTCGCGGGCGATGCGGTGGCTCATCGAGACGCCGGAGAAGACCGTCGGCCGGAAATAGTAGCCCTTGCTCGGCAGCTTGCAGGCGGGCTGGAACATCGTGGCGCCCTCCTTGATTCCGACGCCGACCAGCTGCTCGATGGTGGCGAGCTGCTCCTTCGAATTGATGGCACCGATATCGGTGTTCTTGTCGAGCGGGTCGCCGACGCGGAGCACCTTGATGCGGTTCTTGAGCTTCGCGAGCACCTCGGCGGCGACCGTCTCCTGCACGAGCAGGCGCGAGCCGGCGCAGCAGACATGGCCCTGGTTGAAGAAGATGCCGTTGACGATGCCTTCGACCGCCTGGTCGATCGGCGCGTCGTCGAACACGATGTTCGCCGCCTTGCCGCCCAGCTCCATGGTCATCTTCTTGTCGGTGCCGGCGAGCGAACGCATGATGATCTTGCCCACCTCGGTCGAGCCGGTGAACGCCACCTTGGCGGCGATGGGGTGGCCCATGACCGCCGCGCCGGTGTCGCCGAAGCCGGTGACGATGTTGACGACGCCTGCGGGCAGGCCGGCGTCCTGCAAGAGCTCGGCTAACTTCATCGCGGTGATGCTGGTGGTCTCGGCCGGTTTTATTACGATGCAATTGCCCATCGCCAGCGCGGGGGCGAGCTTCCATGCCATCATGAGCAGCGGGAAATTCCACGGGATGACTTGCCCCACGACGCCGAGCGACGCGACCTTGCGGCCGGGCGCCACATAGTCGAGCTTGTCGGCCCAGCCGGCGTGATAGAAAAAATGCGCGGCGGCCATCGGCACGTCGAAGTCACGCGACTCCTTGATGGGTTTGCCGCCATCCATGGACTCGGCGACGGCGAACTCGCGGGCCCGGTCCTGCAGCAGCCGGGCGATGCGGTAGATGTATTTGGCGCGTTCGCGACCGGACATCCTGCCCCACACATTGTCGTGGGCCTTCCTCGCGGCCTGGTAGGCGGCGTCCACATCAGCGGCGTTTGCGTGGGCGAGCTCGCCCAGCTTCATTTCGTTGGCGGGATTGATGGAGTCGTAATACTTGCCGGAGGATGGCGCGACAAACTTGCCGCTGATGAACAGCTCGTAGCGCGGCTTCAGTTTCGGATCGGCGGTCTCGGGCGCGGGATCATATTCCCAAAGATCGCCGAAGATCAGCTCGGGCAGCGGCCGGCCGGCCGAGCGCGCGGCGGGGCGGGAGGATTTTTTCTCGGTAAGCGTGGGCATGGGGAGTGTAGGTTCAGTCCTCTGTCTTCTGTTCTCTGTCCTCAGTAAGATTCGGCGGCCTCGCTGAAATAATACGGGGCCTGGTAGGCGCCGGTCTTCTCCTTCTCAATCTGGCGGAGCAGATCGTTCAGGAGCGAGGAGGCGCCGAAGCGGTAGTGGGTGTTGTTGAGCCACTCGTCACCGAGCGTCTCCTTCACCGCGATGAGGAATTGCAGCGCCTGTTTGGCGGTGCGGATGCCGCCGGCGGGCTTCATGGCGATGGGCGTGCCGGTATTGAGGTAGAAGTCGCGGATGGCCTCGATCATCACCTGGTTGTTGCCCAGCGTGGCGTTGAGCGTGGTCTTGCCGGTGCTGGTCTTGATGAAATCGTTCGGCCGCAGCACGCGCATGGCGATGAAGGAGGCGGCGCGGATGTTGTCGTAGGTCTCGAGCTCGCTGACCTCGAGGATGACCTTGAGCGTGGCCGCGCCGCAGGCGTCGCGCACGGTGGCGATCTCGTCCTGCACCAGCTGGAACTCGCCCGAGAGAAACGCGCCGCGGTTGATGACCATGTCGATCTCGTCCGCGCCGTCGGCCACGGCGGCCTTCACCTCGGCGAGCCGGATCCGGAGCGGGGCCTGGCCGGAGGGAAAAGCGGTGGCAACCGACGCGATGCGGACAGGCGTGTCCTCGCCCAGCGCCTGGCGGGCGTATTTCACCATCGCGGGATAGACACAAACGGCGGCGACCGTGGGAATATCCGGATCGTCGTGCGGGCTCAGGGCCTTCTGGCAGAGCGACTCGACCTTGCCGGGCGTGTCCTTGCCCTCAAGGGTGGTGAGGTCGACCATGGAGGTGGCCAGTTTCAGCCCGAAAAGCTTCGAACCCTTCTTGATGCTGCGGGTGGTGTATTTGGCGACGCGTTCCTCGATGCCGATATAGTCGACGGTGCCGATTTCATTGAACAAGCGCCGGAACGCGGCCTGGGCGGTGGCTGCCATGGTTCACTTAATATCCGGCCTCGGACCCCTGAAAACAACGCCAAAGTCGGCGCCCCGGTCCTCCCTTTG
>DATFUQ010000133.1:0-9768 GCA_035260745.1 Lacunisphaera sp.
GACCTTGCACTCGATGAAAGTTTTCACGTCACCAACGGTGCGCAGATGACGGAGCTCCTCGTTGTTGATGGTCATCTGGAGCACATCCTCCACGAGGATGACGATTTCCATCATGGTCAGCGAATCGATGCCCAGATCCTCGATGATACGCAGATCGTCCTCCGCCTCCTTCAATTTGGCCCGCAGGTCGGGCTCGACGTAGCGCTCGATGATGCCCAGCACAATGGCCGGCAAATGCTCGGTATTGCCGGTCTTGCGGAACTGCGCCGCGGCCTCGTAAGTAGCTGCAGAACAGCGCTTCAGTGCCTCGCGAAGATTTGCATCATCGTCGGGCGTAAACGGTTTGAGCGGGATGCCCGAGGGATTGGTTACTGACTGTGCCATTACCCGGGTAAGTAAGTTAAGGCCGGCGGATATGTAAACCCCAAAAATCCATCTGCACCGGTCTGAAATTATCGCGTTTAATGAGTCCAATTTAGCCTGTTGACTTGCCACGGCTTGCGCGACCACATGCCGATTCCCCGCGTTTAACCGGCTTCGCCGGGGTCAGGTTTATTTCCTTTTCACACGGCAGATGCAGTCACCCGCTTCCAGCAAAACCGCCCCGCCTGCCAGGCATCTGGTGCTCGTCACGCACGAATTCTACCCGCATCGCGGCGGCATCGCGGTTTATGCCGCGGAAATGGCCCGCGCCGCCCAGCTCTTGGGCTATGCGGTGGAAGTCTGGGCCCCCGCCCTGCCGGAGGGTGCGCCGGATCTGCCCTGGCCCTTCCCTGTCCGGCGCCTGCCGCTGGCCGGCGACCACAGCCTGCTGAGCCAGTGGCGGATGGCCCGCCAGCTCCTGGCCCAGCGTCCGCGCCTGCGCGAGGCAACGCTCTACATCCCCGAGCCCGGCCCGCTGCTCGCCATGCTCTTGCTGCAATATTTCGACACGCTCCGACCGGCGCAGCTCATCCTGACCTTTCACGGCTCCGAAATCCAGCGCCTCGCTTCGCGCTGGCCCTTGCGCTGGAGCACCACCCATCTGCTGGCCAAGGCCACGCGCATCAGCGTGGTCAGCACGTTTGCGCGGGATTTGCTGCGGCAGCATTTCCCGGCCTACGCCGACAAGGTCGTCACCACGCCGGGTGCGCTGCGCACGGATCTCACGGTGGGTGCGCCGGTGCCCGGCGCCAAACCCGCGGGCAAGACCATCATTCTCACGGTCGCCCGGCTCAATCCGCGCAAGGGCCAGCTCGAGGTGATCGCGGCGCTCAACGCCCTGCCCGCGGCGCAACGCGCCTCGCTCGAATACTGGCTGGTTGGCGCGCACAGCAAGGAGAACTACGCCGCGGCCCTGGCGACAGCTGCCGCCGGCGCCGGCTTTCCGGTCAAGTTCCTCGGCGACATCCCCGACGACAAGCTGGGCGCGATCTACGCGCAGGCCGACATCTTTGCGATGACCAGCATGCCGCACAAGCAGAGCGTGGAGGGATTCGGCCTCGTCTACCTCGAGGCCGGCGCGCACGGCCTCCCCGTCGTGGCCCACGCCATCGGCGGCGTGCCCGAGGCCGTCGCCCACGAGGAGACCGGCCTGCTAGTCGCGCCCGGGGACAGCGCCGCGCTCACGTCGGCCTTTGCGCGACTGTTGGCCGATCCGGCGCTCCGCCGCCGGCTCGGCGAGGCCGGCCGCATCCGGGCCGGCCGCCGCACCTGGCGCGACTCCGCCCAATCCTTGTTTGGACAACCAGTCCCCACCCCGTAGCCTGCCGCCATGATCGAATCGCGCTCGCAGATCACCGTCCGCTATGCCGAGACCGACATGATGGGCATCGTCTATCATGGTAGCTACCTGCCGTGGTTCGAGGTCGGCCGCACCACACTGCTCAAGGAATGCGGCATTGTCTACCGCGAGTTGGAGACCCTGGGCTACCGGCTGCCGGTCATCGAGCTCGGCGCCAAGTTTTTCAAGCCCGCGCTCTACGACGACACTGTGACCGTCATCACCCGGCTCAAGGAGCGCCCGCTGCTCCGCATCCGACTCGATTACGAGGTGCGCCGCGGCGACGAGCTGCTCGTCACCGGCTTCACGGTCCACACTTTTATCGACAAAGCCGGCGAGCCCGTGCGGCCGCCCGCGAAATACACGGACAAGATGCGCGAGCTGTTTCGTGCGAAGTAGAGCGCCCTACCCGGCGTATTCCGCCAGCACGGCCGCCTCGGTTTCGCCAGCGCGGATCGATTGGAGGAATTTTTCCGCATCGTTCTTCGCTATCCGCCGCACCGCCCACACGGCGTGCGCCCGCACCACCGGCAATTCATGGCCGGCGAGTTTGCCGAGCGCCGGCAGCAGGCTCGCGTCGCCCGCATTGCCCGCCACCACGCAGGCGTTGCGCAACAGGCCGGTGAGCTTCAGCCGCTTGATCGCGGTGCGGCGGAAAATTTCCGCAAACCGCACCGGGGTCAGCTCCAATATCTCCCGCAGCTCCAGGTCAGCGAGGTCGTCGCGCGCGGCCAGCAGCAGCCGGCGGCCGGCCTGCGCAAAACGATTCCACGGGCAGACCTCGAGGCAGACGTCGCAGCCGTAGATCCGCGTGCCGATGCCGGCTCGCAGTTCGCGCGGGATGATGCCCTTGTTCTCGATGGTCTGGTAGGAAATGCAGCGCCGGGCGTCCACCACCCCCGGCTGCGGGAAGGCGTTGGTCGGACACGCGTCAAGGCAGCGCGTGCACTTGCCGCAGAGCAGCCCGGCCGGTTCGTCCCCGCTTGGCGCGAGCAGTTTCTTGCGCAGCGAATCATCGGGGGCAATCTCGACCCGCGTCAGAATCGTCGCCAGGAAAAGCCAGTTGCCGTGGGTTTTTGAAATGAGCATGGCGTTCTTGCCCAGGAACCCGAGCCCGGTCCGCGCCGCCCAACCGCGCTCCAGCACCGGCCCCGTGTCCACATAGTAACGGTAATCCGCCGCGCCGATCGCGTACATTTCCTCCAGCACCCGGCCCGCCGCCACCAGTCCGGGCTTGATGGTGTCGTGATAATCCTCGTGCAGGGCGTAGCGTGCCCAGAGCGGCCGGTTCTCCGCTCTCCGTCCTCTGCCTTCTGATTGTCCGGCCCAGTAATTGACGCCGAGCACGATGACCGACTGCGCCCCCGGCAGAACCAAATCCGCTTTCATGCGTTTCGCCGCTGTGCGCTCCATCCACTGCAGATCGGCGTGATGGCCGGCGTCCAGCCAGTCGCGCAGGCTCGAACTCTCCCCACCGGCCACGGCCGCAAAGCGCACCTCGTCAAAGCCCAGCGCATGCAGCCGCGCCCGGAGCGCCTCGCGCGGTCCGCCCTCGACCCTCAACCCTGCCGGCGCGGTCATTTTTTGTGGTGCGCAGCCTCGAGCCGGTAGACCCGCAGCACATGCGCGACGATTTCCCGCAGCGGCCGGCTGTCGGTCAGCACGATGGTGCCGGTGCGTCGGTAAATCTCCTCCCGTTGCGCGTAAAGCTCCCGCAGCCGCTGCTCGGGATTCTCCACCTGCAACAGCGGCCGGTGGGTCGTGTGCATCGTGCGCCGGAGGATGGTGTCGATCGGCGCGTGCATGCACATCACCACGCCGCGACCGCGCAGCAATTCCAGCATGCCCGGGGGTACGACCAGCCCGCCGCCGCAGGCCACCACGCACTTTTCCGCCGGATGCCCGTGCTCGACAAACTCCCGTTCCAGCGCGCGGAACCTCGCCTCGCCGTCCTCGGCGAAAATTTTCGCGACCGGCCGCGCCTGGGCGCGCTCGATTTCGTGGTCGCTGTCGAGGAATTGGAAGCCCAGCTGCCGCGCCACCTGCCGGCCCACGGTGCTTTTGCCCGTGCCCATGAAGCCCACAAGGTAGAGATTGGTGTCCGTCGGAGTCATTCGCTGGCCCTGACGCAACACCGCGCGCCTCCCGGGTGCAAGTTTGCGTTGCACCGTGATCGTGCGTCAGGGCCGGGCGGAACTGGAAGTTCGCCCTGTTCAAACCGGGGGAAAAATTGCACGCTCGTCCCGCCATGTCCGTCCCGTCCCGCCACGACTACACCTTCGCCAGCGACAACACCGCCGGCCTCGCTCCCGAGGCGCTGGCCGCGCTGCTCGCCGCCAATGCGGGCAGCGTGCCTTCCTACGGCGAGGACGAGTTGACCGCCAGGGCGAAAAGACTGCTCGGCGGAATCTTCGCGACCGAGTGCGAGGTGTTTCTCGTTTTCAACGGCACCGCGGCCAACGCGCTCACGCTCGCCCAGTTCTGCCGCAGCCACCACAGCATCATCTGCCACGAGGTGTCGCACGTCGACACGGACGAGTGCGGCGCGCCGGAATTCTTCACGGGCGGCAGCAAGGTCATCGCCCTCCCCGGCCCCGGGGGCAAGCTGCTGCCCGCCGGCCTCGAGCCGGTGTTCTCACGCGGACACGGGGTGCATTACCCCAAGGCCGGCGCGCTTTCGCTCACGCAGTCCACCGAGTGGGGCACGGTCTACACTCCCGCTGAGGTGCGGGCGCTTTCCGCCGTAGCCAAAAAGCACGGGCTCGCCGTGCACATGGACGGCGCGCGCTTCGCCAACGCCGCCGCCGCGCTGGCCGCCCGCGGCGTCACGCCTGCCGACCTTACGTGGCGCGCCGGGGTGGACGTGCTTTGCCTCGGCGGCACCAAGAACGGGATGAACACCACCGAGGCGGTGGTCTTCTTCAACCGGGAACACGCGAAAGAGTTCGAATACCGCGTCAAGCAGGGCGGCCAGCTGGCCTCGAAGATGCGCTTCGCCGCGGCCCAGTGGGTCGGCATGCTCGAGAACGGCGCCTGGCTGCGCCATGCCGCGCACGCCAACGCCATGGCGCAGAGACTCGCCGCGGCCTTGCGCGCGCTGGGTATGAAGCTTCTCGTCGAGCCGGAGGCGAACGGCGTGTTCGTCGAACTGCCGCCCGCCACCGCCGCGGCGTTGCAGGCGCGCGGCTGGCATTTCTACAATTTCATCGGCGAGCACGGCTACCGGTTGATGTGCTCCTGGGCCACCACGCCGGACACCATCGACCGTTTCGTGGCCGAGTTGCGGACCGCACAGCCTTGAAGGTCAAAAAAAACGCCTCCCGCAGGGGAGGCGTTGGCACTGCGTGACTGGGTCCGGCCTTACTTGCCGGCCGGGGCCGGAGCCGCAGGCGGCGCATCCTTGGCGCTGAGCACCTCGACCTCAAAAATGAGGCTCGCGCCGGGCGGAACGCCCTGGTTGCCCGTATCGCCGTAGGCCAGCGATGGCGGGACGTAGAGTTTGATTTTGCCGCCCACGCCGATCTTCTGCAGGCCTTCAAACATCCCGGGGATGACGCCATTGGGGGTTTGCGGCGTGGCGGCCTGCAGGACAAAGTCGTAGGGCTGGCCCCGCTCGACCGAGTTGTCGAACACCTGCCCGTTGAGAAACGCGCCGGAATAATGCATGGAGATCTGCTGGCCGGGTTTCGGCATGGCACCCGTGCCCGCCTTCAGAATCTCATAGCGCAGGCCGCTGGGCAGCTCGACGACGTTTTTGTTTTCCTTGAGCTTGGCGAAGAACGTCTGCGCCTCGCCGAGGTTCTTAACCCGCAGCTTGGTCATGAACGCCTCCTGCTTCTTGCCCATGAACTCCTGGAGCTGGACCTGGATCTGCTGCGGGTCGTAGGGCAGCTCCTTGTTATTCAGCGCCAGACTGATGCCGCGGACCATGGCCTCCCGCTGGGCGGGCGTGAACTCAAAGGCCTCCACTTGATTCGCCATGCGGGTCTGCAGCACGAAAATATAGCCATAAGCCTCCAGGAGCTGGGCCTCAGTGAATTTAACCGCCGCGGGTGCGGGTGCGGCTGGCGCAGCCGCCGGGACCGTCGCCGGAGCGGGGGTCTTCGCGAGCGCAGCCGGCGCGGTGGCGGCCGGGGTGCCGTTCGAGACACCGGGGACATTGAATTTGACCGGGTCCTCGGCGGACGCGGCGACCAGCAGGCCCAGACTGACGAGGCCTGCACTGATTTTGGATGGGAATTTCATTGCGAGGAGGTAAGCCCGGTTAGGAAACGGCCCGGGCGATTTTGTGCCGTAAAAACGTCGGAACTTGGCGGCCGCCCGGCAAAAATCAATCTCATTGGCGTTAAAAATTCCTGCGGCTCCCGGCTAGCCGGGGCTTGTCAGCCTTCCCAACCTCCCTAAAGCTAGCCAATCCCATGAACGAAAACCAATTCTGGCACAGCACCGACGGCCAGATTTTGACGGTCAAGAGCAAGGGTGCCGACAAGGTCGCCCTGACCCTCGCTTTCTGGCCGCGCCACCCCGCCGAGATGGATTTCCTCAAGACGCACCTCGCCAGCCTCCATTTTACCGAGCGCAGCTCGCTCGCCCGCATCGGCATCGAGATGCACCTGCACGGGGCGCCGGCCGTCGAGGGCAACCGCCTCGTGCTCGCCGTCGACGCCTTCATCTTCGACGCCAACTTCCCCAACGCCTCCTACTGGAAGAAGCTGTTGCGCCCCGGCACACCCGTGGGCCGGCTGTTTTACGCGCCCCCCGCCGCCAAGCTCTCCACGGGCGAAATCTGGGACGCCATCAAGGCCAACGACCTGAAGTTGCCCAACACCATCAGCATCGACTCGCGCGGCCGCGTCTTCCTCACCCCGCACCAGGTCAGCTACACCCTCTCGCCCAAGCTCCAGCGGCTCAACTTCGAGCACATCGTCAGCGGCAACGCCGGCCGCTCGTTCCTCGACAAGGTCCAGGTCCGCCACGACGCCTCCCCGCTCACCATCCCGCCGCGCTCCGGCATCCTCACGAGCTGCTCCATGTACTTGAAAGAGCACTATGTCGTGCTCAACCAGGGCGAGGGCAACTTCGGCCTCCACACCAGCGCCGTCCTGCTCGATCCGATCAAGACCTTCGGCACAAACGTCATGCTGGAGATCTACAACACCGGCGACCAGCCGGTCGTGAACCCGATGGTGTCGGTCGACATATTCCGCGCTCCGCCGTTTGCCGACCCCGAGGTCAAGACCCTCACGAAAAAACGCCAGCGCCTGCTCTCCACCGCGACCCATCTTTTCAAGTGCCTCGACGACAACCCGCCCCAGGACACCGTCGAGGCCCGTCCCAAGACCCAGATCTCCGTTCGCGGCCAGAGCGCCACGATGGAGAACCGCAGCGTGCTTGTCCGCGCCGGCGAAGACCTGAATAAATTCCGCGAGGGGGTGGCCTGCCCCATCGGCAGCCGCACCATGATCCAGGCGCTCGACAACGCGACGGCCGACGCCGACACGCTCATCATCGACTACTTCCCCGACCTGCTCGAGCACATCGAGCTCATCACCCGCATCGGCGACGTAAAGCTCAAGCGCATCATCTTCCGCCGCGCTTCGCGCACCCACGGCTATTTCCTCTCCAGCAACGCCCACGCCCGCCTCGACACCTTCCACGCCATCGGCATCCAGGTTTACTGGTATGACGACGTCACGAAGGATCTCTACGTCCACACCTACAAGAAGGAGCACGGGTTCTTCGTGCGCGAGGAGATGGCCCGGAAATTCCAGGAGACCACCATCCTCGCCTTCTACGGCTCGGCCATCGGCATTGAGGCGGCCGACACCGAGCGCATCACGCGGCTCGTCGAGCAGCTCACCGGCTTCATCGGCCCCAATGTCGGCGTGCTCACCGGCGGCGGCGGCGGTGTCATGCGCCTCGCCACCGACCAAGCCCGCAAGAAGGGCGCGCTGACCGGCGCATGCTTCCTTGAGCTTGAGGCCCAGCCGCCCGAGCTGGGCGTGGATTTTTTCAACACCTTTCAGGAAAGCTCGCGTCACTTCCGCCAGAAATGGTTCGAGGCGGCGGATTTTTGCATCTTCAACGTCGGCGGCGTGGGCACGCTCGAGGAAATCGGCATCGAGATGTGCAACCTCAAGCTCGGCATCCGCCCGCGCGTGCCCTACGTGTTCTTCAACGCCAAGTTCTGGGGCGATCTCCGCAAGCAGGTCCGCACCATGATCAATACCAAGCGCGCACCGGCCTGGATGGCCGACTACCTCCTCTTCACCGACGACCCCGACGAAGTCGTCCGCTTCTACCGCAAAACGCTGCAGGTGTTGTGAGGTGTGAGGTTTCAGGTTTCGGGTGACAGACAATAGGCTTCCCACCTGACACCTGACACCTAGAACCTAGCACCTTCATGGCTCTTCCCTCCTCAGTCCTCGTCGTCGGCTCCGGCGGGCGGGAGCACGCGCTCATCAAGTCACTCGTCACCTCGCCCGCGAAGCCACGCCTGCTGTGCGCGCCGGGTAATGCCGGCATCGCGTCGGAAGCCGCGTGCTTCCCTGTCGCGGTCGACGACATCGCCGGGCTCGTCGCGCTCGCGCAACGCGAGCAGGTCGAATTCGTGGTCGTCGGCCCCGAAGTGCCGCTATCGCTGGGCCTGGTGGACAAGCTTATCGCCGCCGGCATCGCGGCTTACGGGCCCAAGGCCGACGGCGCCCGGCTCGAGGCGTCTAAGATTTTCACGAAGGAAATCCTGCTCAAATACGGCATCCCCACGGCTCCGGCCGCTTTCTTTGACGAAGCCAACGCGGCTATCGCCTATGTCCGCTCGCGCCCCGCACCCATCGTGGTGAAAGCTGACGGATTGGCCGCAGGCAAGGGAGTCATCGTGGCCCAAACTCGCGCCGAAGCCGAGGTCGGCGTTCACAGTCTGCTGTCTTTGCCGGTCCAATCGAAAATCGAAAATCTTCGCCCGGCGGCGGCCGGGACGAACACCGTGACCACAGCAGTGGGCAACGGCGCAAAATCGAAAATTCTGGTCGAGGACTGCCTGTTCGGCGAAGAGACTTCGCTGCTCGTCGTCGTATCCGGCCGCGATTACGTCATCCTGCCGACCTCGCAGGACCACAAGCGCATCGGCGACGGCGACACCGGCCCGAACACCGGCGGCATGGGCACTTACTCGCCCGCCGAGGTGGTCACGCCCGCTTTGCTCCAGCGCATCGATCGCGAAATCGTCCGGCCATCGGTCGAGGCCATCGCGAGCGAGGGCATCCAGTTTCGCGGCACGCTCTTCATCGGCATCATGCTCACGCCCGCCGGCCCGAGCGTGCTGGAATACAACACCCGCTTCGGCGATCCCGAGACGCAGGTCGTGCTGCCGCGCCTCGCCACCGACCTGCTCGCGCTCCTCTGGGCCGCCGCCCGCGGCGAATTGTGCGGCTTCAAGCTGGAAGTGAGACCCGATTATGCGCTGTGCGTGGTCATCGCGGCCAAGGGGTATCCGGACAATTATCCCAAGGGCGATGTCATCACCTTTCCGGGAAAACTGCCGCCGCAGACCGTCATCATCCATGCCGGCACGGCGAAGAATGCCGCGGGGCAGATTGTGACCAACGGCGGACGCGTGCTCGGCGTCACCGCCCTCGGGTCCACGTTGCGCGAGGCGGCCACCCGCGCGTATGCCGCTTGCGAAAAAATCTCGTGTGCGTCCAAGTATTACCGCCGCGACATCGGCGCCCGCCAGCTCAACCGCCAATGACGAAATCATTCTCGTTCCTCGTTCTCTTTCTCATTCTCTCTGTTCTGGCTCCCGCCATCGAGCTGACCGACCTTGGCCAGGGCCTGACTTATTTACGCATTCACTCGGTCGCCGAATCCGATGCTGCGCTCCGCCAGGCCGTGGCCGGCGCAGGCGCCCTCGTGCTCGACCTGCGTTACGCCACGGCGGGTGATGAATCGGCCGACACCTTGAAGGCCGCGCTGGCGGGCCACCCGGCCAGCGCACCGCTGTTTAT
>DATFUQ010000134.1:0-6046 GCA_035260745.1 Lacunisphaera sp.
ACCAGGCGCACGCCGTTGGCGAACTCGGCCCGGCCGCTGGCGAGGACGTCATAAAATTTCGGCAGCTCCTCGGGCGGCATGGTGAGGTCGGCGTCGAGGATCATGAGGATGTCACCGGTGGCGGCGGCGAAGCCCAGGCGCACGGCGTCACCCTTGCCTTTGCCCGCCTGCTGCATGATTTTGATCTTTCGCTCCGGGTGCTCGCGTTGCACGCGCTGGATCTGCTCCCAGGTGTCGTCCCGCGAATGTCCTTCGACAAAGATCAGCTCGGTGCCGGCACCCATGGCGGGCGTGCGCAGGACCGCGGCCTCGATGTTGCCGGCCTCGTTGCGGGCGGGGATGATGACCGAGACAGTGCGCGGGGGAGTGGCCCGGGGCCGCGCGGGCCGGGCCACGCAAAACACGGTCAGGCAGAACCAGCTGAAGACCGGGGCAAGCCAGCGATTGAGGGGATGCTCAAGGCCGAGGCAGCGGACTGGGAAAAGCACCCGGGGCTGGACGACCAGCGGGCTCCAGTCGGCAAGCTGGAGCAGGTTGTGGACATCCGCCGGGCTCAGCCAGCTGTATTGCGGCTGAGCCGCCCGCAGGCCCGTCACCTGCGCGAGCGCGAACATGGGACGCCAGAGCCCCGAGTAGTAGTTGATGATCAGCCGGGTGTCGGCGTGCGTGACCCGGTGCAACTGCTCAAACAGCAGCTGCACGTCGGCGGCGAGGTTCAGCGTGTCGGAGATGATGATGCAGTCGAATTTTTCCGTGAGGACCAGATCCTCGCCGGCCTGCACGTGGAACTCCGCCGCCGGCACGCGGGCGCGGGCCGCGGTGATCTGGGTGGCGGAAAGATCGACGCCGACCTTGCGCCCGGCGCGCAACTGCGCGAGCAGTTCGCCGGAGCCGCAGCCGATTTCCAGCACGGAGGCGCCGGCCGGGATGAGGAGATTGTAGTAGTGGGCCAGCCACATGCGGTAATAGCGTCCGTCCTCGCTGGTGGCGGTGGGCGCGGCGTCGAAGAACCCCCGGATCTTCTCCAAATGCTGCCGGGTAAGGGTGGAGGCGGCCGGCATGTCAGGAGTTCTCCTTTTCGAGGACAATGAGCAGCCGGGCGGCAAACAGTCGCGGGAAGGGGGCAGCGAGGAAATCAAGGCCGCGCATGAGGCCGTGCAGAAAGCGGCCGCCCAAGTGGGGACCGGAAAAACCGCCGGAGGCGAAGTAATTGAACGAGGTGAGCGGCCGCACTTCGCGCAGGTGCCAGCCGGCGAGGCGGTCGTGACCCTCGCCCCACCAGAAAAGCCGGGTGGCCGAGCCTTGGGCGGCGTAATAGTCCGCGTCGGCGGCGGAAAACCCGGCGGGGGCCTCCCACGTGATGGGGTCCCGCACCGCGACCGGTTCGTGGTGGAAGAAATGATAAACCAGCCGGCCGACCCAGCTGGCGGCGGGCTCGAACAGGATCAACCGTCCGCCGGGCGCCAGCACGCGGTGAAATTCATGCAAGGCCGTGCCCGGATAGCGCAAGTGATGCCATACGTCGAACAGGATGAGATGCGAAATCGAACCGTCGGCAAAGCTCAACTGGTAGCAATTCTCCCGGCGATCCAGCCAGGGGTTGGGGAACAGGTCGGTCGTGACGCATTGGGGAATGACTTCCTTGATGCGGCCCATCCCCGAGCCAAGCTCGACCACCAGGCCGGAGATCTGGGGGTCGATGCGCGTGGCAATCCGGCGGTAGAAATCATGGTAGATTTCCCGCAGCATGGGTTTGCGCTGCCATGCCTCGCGGTTGCGCAGGATTTCCACGTTGTGCTGCTCCAAGGGCGGCGCGGCGGAGGTCGTCATGGGGCGTGGCCGGGTGATTTCCGAGAGTACGGACATGAATCAGGACGGTGCCACTGAGTGGTAGAACTTGGCAAGCGCCTCCGCGCTGCGCGGCCAGCTGAAGTATTGCGCGGCCATGGCGCGGGCACCACCGGCCAGCCGGTCGCAGAGCGTGGGGTCGGCGCGGAGTTCACGCACGGCCGTGGCGATGCCGGTGGCGTCGGCCCGGTCGAGCACATAGGCATCAATGCCGTGGCGCAGGGTGGCGCCGAGATTGGTGCGGGGCAGCACGACCGGCCGGCCGAGGGCGAAAAATTCCGGGAGCTTGGAGGGAAAACGATAGTCGTTGAACGCGTCGGATTCGCCGGGTTGCACAAAGATATCGGCGAGGGCCATGAGCGGCGGCAGATGGCGGTGGTGCAGGATCTGGCCCAAGGCCAGGACATGCGGGGCGACTTCACCCGCGAGTGCGCCCAGAAAATCCACCCGGTCGAGCCCTGTGCGGATGAGGGTGACCGGCTCGCCGGCCCGGTTGAGTTGCAGCACGGCGGCATAGAGCTCGCGCACCTCGGTCGCGTTCGAGGCATGGACGTTGCCATGGTAGAAAAGCACGGTTTCACCCGGGGCCCGGTCCAGCACTTCGCGGAATTCATCCGGCCGCGGCCGGGGATAAAAATAGCGGGCATCCGCCGCGGGCCGGATGGTGTGGCCGGGCCGGCCCGCCGGCACAAACTCGCGGAGCTTGTCCGTGATCACCGTCACGCCGTCGGCCGCCGCGAGAAATTCGCGGCTGCGGCGCGGATGCGACAGGTCGGCGGGCACGAGGCGGTCCAACTCGGCGTCAAGCAGCTGGTCCAGTTCACTGGCCGGGCGGCCGAGGGAAAGGGCCAGAATCTGCCGCTCGTTATCCTCTAGGTGCACCACGACCCGGGCGCCGTGGCGGGCCCGGAGCTTTTCGACCAGACCGCGCACGTTCTCGCGGGTGGTCCACGCATGGATGATATCGGGGCCGCGACCGTCGGCAAAGACCACGCCTTTTTCCGCCTCGGCATAGATCAGGCCGCGGAAGGCCGGGCTCGAGTGGTGGGCGAGCGTCTCCAGATCGTGCGGCACGGCGACGGCGCAAGCGTGACCGGCGAGGCTCAGCTCGTTGGCGAGCGCGGCGACATGCAGCGCGCTGTTCGAGGCGAAGCTGCCCGGGAGCACGAAGAGCACGTGGCGCGGCCGGTCGGTGGTCGCAGCCGGCCGGCGAGGGGAATGCGCCTCGTTGCCGGACAGAACGAGGCGGGTGGCGCCAAAATCTGTTTCCACCCCATGATGTTCGTCTGTCGCGACGTCAATTTGCAGCAAGGTGCGGGCAATGGCTACTGAACCGTCGGCGAGCCGGGCCTTGAGGCGGAGCGGTCCGCGGCCGGCGGACAGGATGATTTTGCTCTTGAAGCCGCACTGCGCGGCGTGGGGCGCGTCGGGGTGGAGCCTGGACACATCGGTCCGCCTGCCTCCGGTTTGGGCGACGATTTCCTGATGACCGTAGCGGAGGGTCAGCTCCTTGACCGGTTCAGCGGGATGCAGGGCCCAGCCGGAAACATGCACGCGCTGCTTCACCACCCCGCTGGCGGCGGGCGACTCGATGGTTGCGATAAACGGACGTGGCTCGACGGCGAGGCTCAGCGTTTTGAACTGCTGCCAGGAACCGTCCGGCAACCGGGCCTCGATACGCGCCAGATGCACGCCGGCCGGGAGCCGGCCTTCGATGACAAAACCGGAACGGGCCGCGGCCGGCTGGCCGCACAAAAGTTTCGGCACGTCGGTACGGGCGGTGCGTTTGGTCATCGGCAGCACACCCGCGTCGGTCGCGAGCCGGATGGCGGGGGCATCGGCCAGACCCTCGGCCACGCACCAGCCGCGCACAGAGATTTTTCCCTCCGGTGCGCGGAGCGGTCGCGGTGATTCGATTTCGCCGTGAAGCGGGGCGGCGGGGCTCATGGTCAGCGTCCGCCAAGCCCGCGTTCAATCGCGCGCAGCCAGCTGGTCCAGCGCCAGCTGCGGGAGCCTTTCATGGCGCGCTGCTCGGCATCGAGTTGATTGATGCGTTCGAGGCGGGTGACGGATTCGCCGAGGACCGCGTGAAGTTCAGCGCCCAGGGTGGAAAGACGGTCGAGCTGCTGCCGGCTAGCTTCAGCCTGTTGCCGGGTGAGAGTCTGCAGGTTTTCGACTTCGGACAACAGACCGGCTTCGCGGGCGGCCAGCGCGGCGATCTCGCTCCGGGCGGCGGTCAGGGCCTCATTGGTCCCGTGCTGCACGTGGCGCAGGTGCACAGCCTGGGCCTGCAGTTCGGCAAGGACCTTGGCGAGGTGGGCGGCCTCGTCCAGTTTTTGATCGGCCAGCGTCTGGGCGGCGGCGAGCAGTTTCTCCGTGTCGGCCAGTTTCGGTCCGAGTTCGTCGCGCCCGTCCTCGAGTTCCATGATGCGCACCTGCGCCAAGATCAGTTGCTGGCGCACGCGATGCAGGAGTTCAGCCGTCTCCGGTGGGGCGGGCTTCATGGTCGTTGGCCATCAAGCCGTGCCACTGGCGGGATGTGAAGGATAAAGAAGCGGATGACCAGAGGACAGAAGACAGAGGACGGAGCAGGGAGCAGGGAGCAGGGAGGACGGAGGGCGGTTATCCCCTCAACCGACGACCGCTCCGTTGCGAGCAAACTTTTCCTGTTTCACGGGTTGGAATCGCGTTTCCGCACATCACGAAAGCGGAATTGCCGTTCGCTGCGCAACACATGAACAATATAAACCTTGTTCACGGTCAGTCGGTGAAAGACTTTCAGCGGTGGAATGACGAGCTGCCGGCAAGGTGTGCCGGTCAACTCGCGTGGCTTGCCGCCAGACCGCGGGAATGCCGCCAGTTGCTCGACCCGATCAAAGACACGCTGCACGAGGCGCTCCGGCGCCGGTATTCCGGAATGTTTTCCTCCTCGCGCGGTGGACGAAAACAATGAAAGAGAGCTGCACAGGCCTTCCCGGTCAGGTTGTCTGGTGCCGGGGTAGGTGAAGTATATTGTAGTGGGGAGTGAGGAGCAGGGGAAGGGGAAGCAAAGGCGAGCGGTCGGTGGCGCTTGACAGGATGTTCCGGATATACAATGTATGCACCTATGAGCACGATCACCGCAAAGATTTTCCAGTCGGGCAATTCCAAGGCCCTGCGGCTGCCTCGTCAGCTCAACGTGAGCGCCAAGGCTTACGAACTGACGCCCACCCCGGACGGGTTTCTTGTCACCGATCCGGCGGCGCGAGCCCGGCGGCAGCGGGCATTGAAAAAACTGCTCCGGCAGCCGCCTCTGCGTGCGGAGTGGCCCCGCCCCTGAATGCCCTTCCATCTGTTGGACACCAATGCGGTTTCCCGCTTTGTCCGCCGCGTTGATGTCGGCCTGGCCGCGCAAATCGAGCGCAACGCGGAGAGCTGCCTCATTTCGGCCGTCACGTGGTTTGAACTGGAGTTTGGCGCGGCCAAACGGCCCGACCTGCCGGTTCTCCGCCGCCGGATGGAACTGTTGCGGGAGGCTTTTCCCCGGGTGGAGGCGTTTGACGACGATGCGGCGTTTCATGCCGGCACGGTGCGCGCTTACTTGGAGCGGCTGCGGCCTAATGCCCAGCCCATCGGACCCTACGACGTGCTGCTCGCCGGGCAAGCGCTCAGCCTGGGTGCAGTGCTCATCACCGCGAACGTTCGAGAGTTCGCTCGTGTACCGGGACTGAAGATGGAGAACTGGTGAGCCGAGGGATGGAGTGAGGACCGAACACGGGCAGGGAGAAAAGAGGCTCCACGACTATCCCTCCCCCTCACGTTACGGAGCTCTGAGGCCAAGCGACCAGAGCCACTGGATGAAGGCGCTCCGGCGCAGGTAGCGGAGCAGGCGGGGATTCCGTTCCAGTTCCTGTGGCGGGAACGGCCGGCCTTGGGTGCGCTCGCGCAGCCGGGTGATTTCGTCCTGTCCGGTGCTGTGCATGAGGGCGGAGGTTTTCTGCGCCGCATGCACGCGGAAGCAGGCGAGAAACCAGGGCACGCGAACAATCCTGGCCCCGGCGGCCTGGAACCGCAGCAGCAGGTCCCAGTCGAGGGCGAACTTGAACGAGAGATCGAGGCCCCCGACCTTGTCCCAGATCCGCCGCCGCCAGAAGAGGGTTTCCTGCGGCACAAAATCATTCAGGCGCAAAACCTCGGGGTCGTGCTTCGGCAGAAACCA
>DATFUQ010000135.1:0-5978 GCA_035260745.1 Lacunisphaera sp.
GACGGGCAGCTCCTGGTATTCGGACGCGTCGGTGGCATAGAGCGTCCGCATGGTCGCGTCGAAATGCAGCTCGCCCGTGAGGCGGGCGGCGAGCTGGCGCAGGTCGGCGGACGAGGGGACGGCACTCATGCGTGCTGCCTAAGTAGGAAACCACGCGGGGTTTGGCGAGCCTGACGATGTGCGGGGCGGCTTCATCCTTTCGGGCGATGAGAACAGGCTTGGACATGGGCGCAGCGCGGGCTTATGTCATAAGCCAAACCAATTCCCCGCATGACAGTCCTGAACGCCCCCGCGAATTTCAACTGGCCGCTCGCCTACGAGGCGGAGGAACTGCTCTCGACGCACATCAACGCCTTTCTGGCGAAGAACGCCACGGCCGCCCGGCTGGCGCAGCGCACGCACGACGAGACAGGCACGGAGTTCTTCGAGTGGACCGACCATTTCGTCGTGGCGCAGAACCACGAGGCGGCGTTCCGCGCCGCCGGTTTCACGCCCGAGGCGAGCGACGTGCCAACCTTTCAGACCGTGCTGGCGCATCCCCACGCGATGCTGCCGCGGGTGATCGTGAGCCTGAAGGCCAAGCCGTCCGCCGCGCCGCTGTCGCTGGCGGTCCGGGCGGAATACCTGGCCGACTTCATGGCGCGGCACGGGCTGACCGGCGAGCCAACCGGCGCGCCCTGCGCCCGCTACCGGGTCATCAAGGTGAGCGAGGAGAACGGCGCGCTCTTCCAGGCGGTCGAGCGGCTGGGCTACCGCGGGTTCATCGTGAGCGAGCCGCGTCCCGGCTTCGCCGAGGCGGTGCTAAAGGTCCGCGAGCTGTGGCGGACGCGGAAGCGCGACTTCGCCAACGACGACGACGGCGTGAAGCACGTGTTCGAGGTGCAACAGAAGTGCCTCGACCTCGTCGGCGTGGACGTGGCGTGCGAACTGTATTTCGCGGAGGAGCGTTGTTACTGGGAACTGCTCAACCGCGCTGGCCGGGTGCAGAAGCGCCGGCAGGACCTGCTCGGCCTCGGCTGGGGCAACCACGACCACCATACCTTCCGCTGCTCGCGCCGGTATTTTCCCGACCTCGTGAAATTCATGGAGAACCTCGGCCTGGCGAAGCGCGAACGCTTCTACGCCGGCGCGGAGGCGGGTTGGGGCGCGCAGGTGATGGAGACGGCGTCGGTCGGCATTGTGGTCTTCGCCGACGTGGACCTGCTGCCGGAGGAGGTCGACGAGGATTACGCGGCGAAACGGCTGCCCGAGATGCCGCTCATGCGCACGGTCGGCCTCTGGTGCGGCTTGCACGGCGACAGCTTCCTGCAATCGGGCATGCACCACCTCGAGGCGCGGTTCAACCACCCGCTCTTGAAAGAACAGCTCGCCGCCGAGGGCATCGCGACGATGAAACCGTTCTCGGATTTCCCGTTCCTCAAGCAGGCGTTCACCGAGGGCGAGCGCTGGAAGGTCAACCCGGCGCGCGTCGAGGTTTTGCGCAAGAAGGGACTGATCACGAACGTGCAGGCCGAGGGTTTCATCAAGGACGGCGCCATCGGCAGCCACCTCGAAAATCTCGAGCGCAAGGGGGGCTTCAAGGGCTTCAACCAGAAGGCCGTCAGCGCCATCATCGCGGCCACCGACCCCCGCCGGGTGCAGGAAGCCGAGCACGCCACCGCCTGAAACTCCACGTCTCGCTGACCTTTTTGCAGGCGCTTACATTAAACTCCCCATGAAAATCGGAATCGTCGGTGCCGGCAAAGTCGGCGGCACCATCGCCACCCTCCTCGAGTCCTGCAAGTTCTGCAAGAGCGTCGCGCTGGCCGATGCCCGCCCGAACATCGATCTGGCCGGGCTCAAGAAATCGAAGTTCGTCCAGCTGGACGTCAAGCAGGCGGCGCAGCTCGCCGCGTTCGTCAAAGGGGTCGACGCGATCGTCAGCGCGGCGCCGTATTACCTGAATAAAGGCGTCGCCAGCGCCTGCGCCAAGGCCGGCGTCAGCTACTTTGACCTCACCGAGGACGTGGAGACGACGGCCTTCATCCAGAAGCTGGCGAAGAAAGCGAAGGGCACGTTCATGCCGCAGTGCGGCCTCGCGCCCGGCGCCATCAACATCGTGGGCGGCTCGCTTGCGTCGTCGCTCACCTTTGTCCGCAATTGCGAGATGCGCGTCGGCGCACTGCCGCTCAACGCGAGCAACCAGATGAAGTATTACCTCAGCTGGAGCACGGCCGGGCTCATCAACGAATACTGCCAGGTCGGGGAGGCGCTGCACGGCGGCAAGCTCGTGACGACCATGCCGCTCGACGGCGTGGAGCGCATCACGATCGACGGCACCGAGTATGAGGCGTTCAACACCTCCGGCGGCGTCGCGACGATGTGCCAGACCTTCGCGGGCAAGGTGGGCGACCTGAACTACAAGACCATGCGCTACCCCGGCCACCGCGACCTGATGAAGTTCCTCCTGCAGGACCTGAACCTCGCGCCGCGCCAGGAGCTCGTCACCCAGATCTTCGACCAGGAGGTGCCGCTCACCGAGTCCGACGTCGTGGTGTTCTACGTCAGCGTCGTCGGCAATGAGTCCGGCGGCGGGCTCAAGCAGCGCAGCTTCATCAAGAAGATGCACGGCGACACCATCCACGGCCGCAAACTCAACGCCATCCAGCTCACCACGGCCGCCGGCATCGTCGGCGTGCTCGAGCTGTTCGCGCAGGGCAAGCTCGGCTCCGGCTTCGTGAAGCAGGAATCCGTCTCGCTCGAAAACTTCCTCGGCACCCAGTGGGGCGGCTGCGTCTACGGCAAATAATCCAGATTTTTTAACACAGAGGTCGCAGAGAACGCAGAGTAGTGATTTCTATTCAGTGGGTTTGTCTCGTATCTAAAAATCTCCGTGTCCTCCGTGAACTCTGTGTTTAAACTGTCTTAGCCTTTCAGTCATGAAATCTCCCACCGTTGCGTCCGTCGCCAGGGCCATTTTTCCGAAGCTCGGGCTCTCGGAGAAGGCCGCCAACTCCGGCGTCTTCGCCGGCGCCTGGGGCGGCTCGGGCGCCGTGCTGGCCAAGCACTCGCCGATTGACAGCTCGCTGCTCGGCCGCGTGCGGCAGGCGACGCCGGAGGATTACGAGCAGGCTGTCGCGGCGGCGCACCAGGCCTTCCTCGCGTGGCGCGAGGTGCCGGCGCCGAAGCGCGGCGAAGTCGTCCGCCAGCTGGGCAACGCCCTGCGCGGGCTGAAGACCGAGCTCGGCCAGCTCGTCTCGCTCGAGGTGGGCAAGATTTTGCCGGAGGGCGGGGGCGAGGTGCAGGAGATGATCGACATCTGCGACTTTGCCACCGGCCTCTCGCGCCAGTTGCACGGCCTGACCATCGCCTCCGAGCGCCCGGGGCACCGGATGATGGAGCAGTGGCAGCCGCTCGGCGTTGTCGGCATCATCTCGGCCTTTAATTTTCCCGTGGCGGTCTGGGCCTGGAACAGCTCGCTCGCGGTGGCCTGCGGCGACGCAACGCTTTGGAAGCCGTCCGAGAAAACCCCGCTCACCGCCATCGCCTGCATCAAGATTGCGGAAAAAGTCTGCCGCGCCAACGGCGTGGATCCCGCGATTTTCTCGCTCGTCATCGGCGACGGCCCGTCGGTCGGCGAACTGCTGACCAACGACCGCCGCATCCCGCTGGTGTCGGCCACCGGCTCGACCCGGATGGGCCGCCGCGTCGGCGAGGTGGTCGCCAAGCGCTTCGGCCGCAGCCTGCTCGAGCTCGGCGGCAACAACGCGATCATCATCACACCCTCCGCCGACCTGAAGCTCGCGAAACGGGCCGTCCTCTTCGGCGCGGTCGGCACCGCCGGCCAGCGCTGCACCAGCACGCGCCGGATCATCGTGCACGAGTCCATCCGGCAGAAATTCACCGATTCTTTAATCGCGGCCTACAAGCAGCTACCCATCGGCAATCCATTGCTCAACGGCAATCTCGTCGGCCCGCTCATCGACGCGGCGGCGGTGGACAACATGCTGAAGGCCCTTGTCGACCTGAAAAAAGGCGGTGGCAAGGTGCTTTTTGGAGGCGGGCGGCTGGCGGGGACAAGACATCCCGGCGGGCTCTACGTGACGCCCTGCATCGCGGAGGCGAAGAACTGGCTGCCCGTGGTGCAGCACGAGACCTTCGCCCCGATCCTCTACGTCATGGGCTACCGGGACCTCGACGAGGCCATCGCCATGCAGAACGGCGTGCCGCAGGGGCTGAGCTCGGCGATTTTCACGACGGACCTGCGTGAGGCGGAAAAATTCCTGGCGTCCCGCGGCAGCGACTGCGGCATCGCCAACGTCAACATCGGCACCAGCGGCGCGGAAATCGGCGGCGCGTTCGGTGGCGAGAAGGAGACCGGTGGCGGCCGCGAGAGCGGCAGCGATGCCTGGAAGGCCTACATGCGCCGCCAGACCGTCACGATCAACTATTCCGATTCACTTCCGCTGGCGCAGGGGATCAAGTTCGGCGACTGAGCGGATTAATGGAGGGCTCAGCTCCGGCTGAGCCGCGGCCCAGCGGGAACCGGGCCCGCCACCAAGCAAATCAGAACTTCGTCCCGAGGTAATGCGGGAGCATCTTGCGCCACCAGGGCCAGTCGTGGTTCACATCGTGTCCCCAGAGGTCGACGGTGTGCGGGATGCCCTTGACCGACAAGATGCGGCCGATGTCCACCGATGACGAGGGCTTCTCGTAGGCGCCCTGGCCGGTGACGAAATGGATGTGCCGCTTCGCACGGAGGTGGGCGAGCATGCCCTCGTCGTTCAGGCCCGGCAGGTAGTCGATCGGCGAGTTGAAATAGACGTCCTCGTCCCAGTAGCCGTTGGTGTAATCCTTGAGGTCGTAGCTGCCGCTCATCGCGATGCAGCCGTCGATGAGGTCGGGGCGGCGGAAGAGCGTGTTGGCGCTGTGCAGCGCGCCAAGCGACGCGCCGGTGACGATGGTCTCGACGCGGCCGCCGCAGTGGGTGTGGATGAAGGGCACGACCTCCTCCATCACGTAGCCGTTGAACTGCTGGTGGCGGATGGCCTTGTGCCGCGGGGACATCGAGTCGTTGAGCCAGCTCTCGTTGTTGATGGAATTGATCGAGAAAACCTTGCACCTGCCGGACTCGATGAACGGCGCGATGGCGTCGATGACGTGGAACCGCTCATACTCGAGGTAATCGGCCGCGGCGGTGGGGAACATGAGCAGCGCGAAGCCGTAGTGACCGTAGACGGCGACCTCCATGTGCTTGTCGAGACGCGGGCTGTGCCAGTGGTGGATTTCGCGGTGCATGAGAGCACCCAAATGTGAAGACACAGTGAGGCCCACAGCAAGCCTCTCAGGTGGGCTGCCGGTCTAAATCCAGGTGGGCGGGGTCGCTGAACTCCGGCCGGCGCGCAACGAGGCGGGTCTGGCGCCTCCCTCGCGTCCGGCAGGGAAAATGGGCCAGTCACCTTGTATCAGGCGGTGGTCTTACCAGTATATTGGCAGGCCAATCCACCTTCTGCTGTGACGAGCGGGCCGCGTTTAATGGCGCGGCTTGCGCCTGAAAACCCGTGCAGGCAAATTACTTCGTGATATAAAACGGATTGGGCAGCTTGAAGTAGCGTTCGGCGTAGCCGCCGGCGAGGTCGCTGTCCTGGTCGCCGATGTTGGCGATGATGATGTAGCCGTCGGCCATCAGCTTGCGGCGCATGTCAATCTTGAACGCCCGCGTCGTTTCCGTGAAGTCGTTCGGCTTGAAGAAAATCTTCGTCCAGGTCTCATAGCCGACCTCGCGGAGGTTCCTCTCCGTGCCGGGGCGGTCGCGCTCCCTGCGACCGGTGATGAAGAAAACGTCCACCTTGGCCCGGACGACCGTCTCGTAGACGGCCTGGACGGGGATGATGGCGGGCGCGCGGCCCTCCGCCACCCAGCCGTCCCAGGTTTTCGGCACGTAGCTGAAGTCGTTGTCGAGGATATGCGACAGGTTGGACAGGGTGGTCTCGTCGATG
>DATFUQ010000136.1:0-8066 GCA_035260745.1 Lacunisphaera sp.
CCGCCGGTCACGGCGCAGGATGTCGTCGATCGCCGCCCGGGCCTGGGTGACGTAATCCGTCACATTCATCTGCTCCGTCACCTCGCAGACGTCGATCAGGTGGTGCGGCACACGGGCCAGTTCCGTTTTCGCCGGCTTGGCCGTGCCGAGGTCCAGGCCGCGGTAGAACAGCAGCGAATCGCATGAGACGATCTCCGCGCCATTCGCCTCGGCCCAGCGCAGCGCCAGCTCGGTTTTGCCGACCGCCGTGCAACCGGTGAGGACATGAAGGGTTCGCTGCATGGCTCCAGTGCAAGGGGTGCGCGGAATCGTTGCAAAACTACTTTTGCCAAGCCTTCGTGAGTCCGCCCTGATTCCAGCCTCTTTTATCCCTTGAAAGCCCGGTTCATCTTCAACCCCCACTCCGGCAGCAACCGGCGCAATCCCCACCTGCGCGACCGGGCCGCCGCTTTCATCAAGGAGCGCCGGCTCGACGCCACCATTGTGACCACCGAGCGCCCGCGGCATGCCACCCAACTCGCCGCACAGGCGGTCGCCGAGGGCTGCGGCCTCGTGATCGCCATCGGCGGCGACGGCACGATGAACGAGGTCGCCTCGGCCCTCGTGGACACGCCGGCGATCTTCGGGCTGATCCCCTGCGGCTCGGGCAACGGCCTCGGCCGGCACCTCGGCATCCGCCGGCCCGGCCGCGGCGCGTTCCGCACGCTGCTCGACGGCCGGCCGATGCCGATCGATACCGGCCTGGTCAACGGCTTCGCCTTCTTCAACGCCATGGGACTTGGCTTCGAGGCCGACATCGCCATGCGGTTCAGCCGCCTCACCAACCGCGGCCTGACCGGTTATTTCCGTGTCGGCCTGCCGTCTTTTTTCTCCCATCAGCCCGAGGATTTGATCGTTCATCATGCCAGCGGCGCGGCGCAACTGCGGGCGTTCACCCTCGCGGTCATGAACTCCGACCAATACGGCAACGACGCCCGTGTCGCGCCGGGAGCGAAGATGGATGACGGCCGCTTCGAGCTCGTGAGCGTGCCGCAGATGAGCTTCCTCGGTGGCTGCGGTTTGCTCTACCGGCTGGGCACCGACACCTTCGACCAGGTCAAGGCGGTCACGCGGCTCAGCGGCGCGAGTTTTGTCATCGAGCGCGGCAAGCCGGGCTGGATTCACACCGACGGCGAGCCGCGCGCCACGACCTCGAAACTGGAAATCACCCTGAAACCGCACAGCCTGCGGATCATGGTGCCGGACAAAACCGGCCAGGCTTAACTCACCGTGTATTGATACGCCGTCCCGTCCGTCGTGACGATGCGGTTGCGCCCGCCGGCCTTGGCCGCATAGAGGGCCTTGTCCGCCGCCGCCACCAGTCCGGTGGCGCTGCCGACGCCGTCTAGGCTGGTCGCGACCCCGGCACTGAGGGTGACTTCAACCATGAGGTTGCTCACGGGCACCACGCAGGGTGTCTCGGCCAGCAGCCGGCCGAGTCGCTGCATGCCCTCGATGGCGCTCTTCCGGTCGGTCTCCACCATGATGACGGCGAACTCCTCGCCCCCGTAACGGGCCACGCGGTCGACATTGCGCACCTGCCCGGCCAGCAGGCTCGCCACATGCCGCAGCACCTCGTCCCCCACCTGGTGGCCGTGGGTGTCGTTGATTTTTTTGAAATGATCGATGTCCACCATCACGAGGGTGAACGGCCGGTTGAAGCGCACGCTGCGGTCCCACTCCTCATCGAGGATGCGCTGGAACTCGCGGCGGTTGAACAGGCGCGTGAGCTCGTCGCGCTGGGCCAGCTGGCGCAACTGCGCGAGAGTCTCGCCCAGCTTCAGGGCGTAGCGCAGGGCGCGCTCGAGCAACCGCGAATTCAGGGTGGTCTTCACCAGGTAATCCACCGCGCCCGCCTCCATGGCGGCGATGTCCACCTCCTCGGTGTCATCCGCCGAGAGCATGATCACGGGGATCTCGCACCCGGCAATCAGCGCCTCCCGCAACAGGTCCAGCCCGTCCCGGTCGCCCAGGTGGTAGTCGAGCAGGCAGGCGGCGCAGGTGCCGCCCAGCAGTTTTTTCAGGCCGGCCTCATAGGTCGGCGCATAATCCAGTTCGAAGTGTTCCCGGCGGAATTTTGCCAGGTGCAACTGCACCATGTGCTGCTGCCGGTCGTCGTCGTCGATCAGGAGGATTTTGCGGACCTTGGCCATGAAGTCATCCCGGGTTCAGGCGGCCCCGGCGACCAGCTCGGCCGCCGTGATGCGCAGGCGGGCGGGCAGGCCGGCGCGGTTGTCGAGGTTGTCCTTGATCACGTTGACCAGGGCGCTGCCCACCACCACGCCGTCCGCCATCCGGGCGACCTGCCGCACCTGGTCGCTGCTGGAAATGCCAAAGCCGACGGCCACCGGCAGCGTGGTGTGCTGGCGGATGCGGGCCACGGCCTCGGGAATGTTCGCCGCGACCTGGTCGCGCACGCCGGTCACGCCCTCGCGGGACACATAATAGATGAACCCGGTCGCCGCCGCCCCGATCCGGGTGAGGCGCCCGGCGGGCGTGGTCGGAGCCACGATGAAGACGGTCTTGAGGTCGTGCTTGGTGCAGGCCGCCAGCAACTCGTCGGCCTCCTCCGGCGGCAGGTCGAGCGTAAGCAGGCCGTCCACCCCGGCCTCCTTGGCGGCGCGCACGTAGTTCTCCACGCCGTTGGAAAAAACCAGGTTGTAGTAGGTGTAGAAAACGATGGGCGCCTGGCTTTTCTCCCGGAGGCGGCGCACCAGCTCAAAGACCCGCGCCGCCGTCATGCCGCTGTCCAGCGCGCGCTGGGCGGCGAGCTGGTTGGTCAGGCCGTCGGCTAGCGGGTCGGAAAACGGCACGCCCAGCTCCAGCACGTCGGCCCCGGCGTCGAGCACCGCCCGGCAGGCCAGGAGCGAGGTGTCGAAATCCGGATCGCCGGCGCACAGGTAGGCCACGAAGGCGGCGCGCTTCTCGCGACGGGTGCGGGCAAAGGTTTGGGCGAGGCGGTCCATGAAAAACCAAGAGTCGAAAGCCGGACGCCGGGGGTCGAGCGCAAACTACAACCGCCTGCGCCAGCTCGTCGCGAATATCAGCCAATCCTGTAGCGTGAAGGACCGCGGGCCAGTCGTTCGGAGTCGGCTAATCCAGCTGGAACTCCACCAGCACCGGCCGGTGGTCGGAGAGGTAGGCGCGCACCACCTCGGCGTGCAGCGGGCGGCATTCCTGCGGAAGCATGACGTAGTCCAGGGCGCGGGCGGGCAGCGCCGAGGGGAAAGTGCGGCCGGTCTTGGGCAGCAGCGCGTAGTTGTTACTCTCCTCGCAGAAGCCCAGCAGCATGGCGGTGGCATCGGGCCGGTGCGCCGGGTTGTTGAAGTCGCCGCAGAGGATGGGCGGGGCCACCCACTCCCGGGCGCCGCGCTGGCCGCTTCGCTCGGTCATGAACTTCATCAGCTGCGCCGCCTGCAGCAGGCGCTGTTTCCGGGAGCTGTGGTGCAGGTGCAGGTTGATCAAAGGCAGCCGCCGGCCGGCCGCGATCTCCGTCTCGGTGAACAGAAACCCCTTGTCGCCCAACTGGCGCCGGCCGAAGCTGGCGGCCTCGGCGTGCACGATGGGCCGGCGCGAAAGCACCGCGTTGCCGTAGTTGAGGGGGTAGCGCCCGCCGCGCTGGTTGGTCAGGCCGATGGCCGAGAACGGCAGGTCGCTGTGCTCGCTCAGGAAAGCCACGTGGTTGAAGCTGCCGTTCCAGCGCGAGTTCTCGTCGATCTCCTGCAGCGCCACGATGTCCGCCTCCAGTCGCCGGATGAGCGCGGCGATTTTCAGCAGGACGATCCGGATCCGGGCGACGGAACGCAGACTTTGGTGCACCGGCATGACCCCCCGGGCATGGGCGGCGTTGAAGGTCAGGAGGCGCAGCCGGGGCATGGCTACCAGCAAGAAGCACGCTGACCGGCGCGCAATGGCTAATCCCTGGGGGGTAGTGTCCTAATTTGAATCCAACCCTCCATTTCCAGCAATTCCCCCCACGCACCAATGGCCTTGTGGTGCCCAATCCTGAGGTTATCTATTGGGATGCATGCCGTGGGCAAAACCCGAATATAAGCGAGAGCAGTGTAACAAAGCAGGAGAGACGTTGATCTCTCCTCAGGCATCGCCTCAGGACTATTTTGAGGCGCGAGAAACCGTAAATAACTGGCGGGCGGTTCATGCTTGCCCGCTGCAAACGATCAAAATGGCTCTGCGCGGACGGGCTATTAATGTGAATCCGGCGGCTATTGTATCGCAGCGCACTAAGCGCATTCCGGCAATCAGTCTAAAACTGCGCGAAAATCATGCAGCCGGGATGGAAAGGAAATTGACGCAGATGCATGACATTGGTGTCTGCCGTGCCGTTCTTCGTTCAGTTTTTCAGGTCGAGGATTTGGTTGCTGTGTATAAAAAGGCTGACCTCAGGTCTAATATATCTTGTAGATCTCACCGCACTTGCAGCGTGTCGGCTTCGTAGGTGAGGCCGAGCGACGGGATGACGACCGCCTTGCGACCGCCCTCTTTCTTCACGCGACCGGCCACCCAGGCGTTGTGACCCGCGGCCTTGGCCGCCGCGAGTGTCGCGTCCACCGCCGGCGGCGCCACATAGGCCGCAAAACCCGCGCCCATGTTGAAGGTCGCGTAGGCCTCGCGCAGCTCGATCGGCCCGGCCTCCATCAGGAATTTGAACAGCGCCGGCGCTTCGCGCGGCTCGGTGATCTCGTAGACGAACGGCTCCTCCAGCCGCATGAGCTTCCGCCAGCCGTGGCCGGTGACATGCGCCACATAGTTCAGCTTCACGCCCGCCTGCTGGCAGCGGATGACAAAATCCACGTAGATGGCCGACGCCGCGAGCAACGCCTCGCCGTAGTTGCGCGGGTCGCCGTGGCCGATGGGCGTGTCATAGCCTTGCGGGAGCTTGTCGGCGATGAGCCGGCAGAGGCTCAGGCCGTTGGTCTGCACGCCCGTCGAGGCGAGGAAAATGATCGCGTCGCCGTCCCTGATGTCGCCCGTGATGCGCTGCGATTTCGGGGAAATTTTTCCGATGGCCGAGCCGGCGAGCACAATCGCCGATTGATCCACGATATCCTTGAGCGTCGGTGTCTCGCCGCCGCCCCAGACCGCACCGGCCCGCCGGCAGCCCTCGGCCCAGCCGTCCACCAGCGCCTGCATCCGCACCTTGTCGGCAAACCAGCCCGAGTCGCCCACCGCCGCGTGCATCGCGACGGAGATCGGCCGTGCGCCACAGGTCACGAGGTCGTTGACAATGGTCGCCACCGTATCGATGGCGATCTCGTCATAGAAACATTTGCCCGTCGCCGCATAGACGGCGTCGGCCACGAGGTTCTTCGTGCCCAGCCCCTCCTCGACATGCGCGAGGAAATGATCCGCCGCCTCGATGAGGTAGGCGCTCTCGCCGCGGGTCGTCGCCGGCTCGGCGTAACCGTGCGCCTTGAGCTCGCCGGCCGTCGTGCGCGCGGCCTGCTGGCAGGCCCGCTTGAACGCATCGAGCTGGTCGTAGCGGACCCCGGAACTTTCGTAGGAGAGTGGCATGTGATCAGGTCACCACGAATGACACGAAAAAGAAACCCTCCTTTCGTGTATTTGGTGTATTTCGTGGTGGCTCATCAGTAGCTCCGCCCTTCATTTTTCTCGAAATAATTCACATAGGCCTGGTTCACCACCCGGTAGCCGCCGGGCGTGGGATATTTCCCCGTGAAATACCAGTCGCCCGTGTGGTGGGGCAGCGCCTTGTGCAGGTTCTCGATGGACTGGAAGATGATCTCGATCTCGCCCCGCCAGCCGTTGGGTGAAGGCGAGACGAGCTGGCTGATCTTTTTGGAAATCTCCTCGGCCGTGAACGGCTCGTAGATCCTGCGCACATGGTTGACCGGCTCGGGGGACGGGTTTTGCAGCTCCGCCCGGCAGAGATTGTAGACCTCCGCGACGAGCCCGACCTGCCCGCGCTCCCGCAGCAGCCAGATGGCGGCCTCGAACGCGATGAACTTGCCGATCTCCGACATGTCGATGCCGTAGCAATCAGGGTAGCGGATCTGCGGCGCGGTCGAGGCGATGATGATTTTTTTCGGATTGAGCCGCTTCAGGATGCGCAGGATGGAGCGCCGCAGCGTCGTGCCGCGCACGATGGAGTCGTCCACGCAGATGAGGTGATCCGCCGGCTGCACGACGCCGTAGGTGATGTCGTAGACATGCGAGGCGAGGTTGTTGCGCGACTTTTCCTGGCTGATGAAGGTGCGCATCTTTACGTCCTTCGTGACGAGCTTCTCGCCGCGCGGCCAGTTGTGGAGGATGAGGTCGTCCACCAGCGCCTCGGTGATTTTTCCGGCCTGCGCGGCGGCGAGGAGCGCCGACTTGACCTCCGCACGGCGGCGTTGGCGCAGCTCGCTCATCAGGCCGAAATACGCGACTTCGGCGGTGTTGGGGATGAAACTGAACACGCTGTGCTCGAGGTCGCCGCCGATGGACGCCCAGAGCTGGTCGGCGAGGCCGGCGCCGAGGGCCTTGCGCTCGCGGTAGATGTCAGCGTCGTTGCCCCGGGAGAAATAGATGCGCTCGAAGGAACACTGCGTCTTCGCCAGCGCGGGCTTGAGGCGCTCGACCGTCACCGCGCCGGATTTCTTCAACACGACCGCGCAGCCCGGCTCGACCTCCCGGACGTCGGCCGCCTCCAGGTCGAACACGGTGCAGAGCGGCGCGCGCTCGGAGGCGAAGGCCACCACCTCGTCGTTCTCAAACCAGTGGCACGGGCGGATGCCGGACGGATCGCGGGCGACAAAGGCGTCGCCGTTGCCGATGACGCCGACGAGCGAGTAGCCGCCGTCCCAGTTGGCCGAGGCGGTGCGGAGCACACGGGCGGGGTCGAGCTCGTCGTTGATCCGGCGGGAAATCTCGGCGCCGCGCAGGTTCTCGGCGCGCAGCTCCCGGTAAAGCCGCTCGTGCTCCTCGTCGAGGCAGAAGCCGATGCGCTCCAGGATGGCCTGCGTGTCGGTGGCGAAGATGGGGTGCTGGCCGATGGCGATGAGGCTGTCGTTCAGCTCCGCCGTGTTCGTGAGGTTGAAATTGCCCGCGAGCATCAGGTTGCGGGTCGGCCACGAGCTGCGACGGAAGAACGGGTGGCAGGCGCTCAGGTTGTAGCCACCCGACGTGCCGTAGCGCAGGTGGCCGAGGTAAAGCTCGCCGCAAAAGTCGAATTTCTGCTTGGCCGTGGCGGGGAATTCCGGGTGCACCGCGCCCTCGGCCACGAGCTGGTTGTAGCGCGTGAGCAGGGCCTGGAAGATCTTGTCGAGCGGGTTGGCCTCGACGTTGCGTTCGCGGAACATGTAGGGCTTGCCGGCGGGAACGTCGAACTTCACGCAGGCCACGCCCGCGCCGTCCTGGCCGCGGTTGTGCTGCTTCTCCATCAGCAGGAACAGCTGGTAGAAGCCCCACAGCGGCGTGCCGTATTTCTCCTGGTAGTAGGCGAGCGGCTTCTTCAACCGCACCAGGGCGATGCCGCACTCGTGGCTGATGAACTCGCTCATGGCTTGAAGCGGGGAGCCGGGAGCCGGGAACTGGGAGCAAAGGAAATGGTCGGGCTTGGTATCTGGCTCCCTGCTCCCTGCTCCCTGCTCCCTGCTTGTTCTCCGTTCACACTACGCCCGGCCGATGATTTTTGGGTGGGCGATGGGTGATTCCAGCAGGTCACGGCATTAAAGACGTTTATTCCGCCGAGAGACGGGGTTTCGTCAACGGCTTTCTCGGGCATAGTTTGAAAGGCAGGGAGAAATCACCACGAAATACACCAAAGGTACGAAAACAGACCCCAGTCACTTTGGCCTATTTCGCGTAATTCGTGTATTTCGTGGTTAATAATCAGAGGCTTGGTCAGGATCTGGCGGTGCTGGATCCATCCGTGGCTGCCTCTCTGTTTTTGCGCTTCTTGTGCTTTTTGTGGCCAATCCCCGGTTCAGTCCACTTGACCGCGCGGGCGTTTTTGCGAACATCCCGCTTCAGACCATGCTGATCCTCCGCGGCTCACCTGCCCTCTC
>DATFUQ010000137.1:0-9583 GCA_035260745.1 Lacunisphaera sp.
GACGAGCCCGCCAGCGGACTCGATCCCGCCGGCCGGCTGGCGCTCGGCGGGCTCATCCGCGGCCTCGCGGCACGCGGCAAGACGGTCGTGTTCAGCTCGCATCTGCTGGCGCAGGCCGAGGAATGGTGTGACCGGATCGCCATCCTCGGGCGCGGGCGCCTGCTGGTGGAGGGCACGCCTGCCGACCTGCTCGGGGCGTCCGATCCACCCCGGCCCTCGCGGCTCGAAAAACTTTATTTGGCAAAGATGAACGAACATGGGTGAACCCCGACACGATGGAATGCGGGCATCGCTGCGCCGCGTCCGGCTCATCGCCGGGCACACGCTCGGCGAGGCGCTCCGGATGCGGCTGGCAGTTCTGCTGGCGCTCACCGGGGTGGCGCTCGTGCTGGCCGCGTTGTGGCTGCGGGAATTCAACTTCGGCACGGCCGAGCTGAAATTCGTCGGAGACTTCGGGCTTGGGGCGATCGGTTTCCTGGGCACGTTGCTGGCGTCGCTCGCGTCGGCCCAGCTGTTTTTCAGCGACCTCACGAGCGGGGAGGTTGGTTGCGCGCTGACCCGTCCCGTGCGCCGCTGGGAATATGTCTGGGGCAAGCTCGCCGGTGTGTCGGCCCTGCTCGCACTTTTCACGGCTGCGCTGGCTCTCGTGCTCGGCGCGGTGATCACCATCCGGGAGGCGCAGCTCGGCGCAAGTTTAGTGCCGCTGCCGGTTTTCCTCCAGGCCTGTGCCATGGTCTGGTTGAAGATCACGCTGGTGGCCGCGATGACGCTGCTCGTGTGCAGCTACGCCGGCACGGCCTTGTTCGCCACTTGCGCGGGACTGCTGCTCGCCATGGTGGCGCATTTGCGGCCGTTCGCGAGTGACGGCGGCGCCCTGGCCGTGTTGCGCATCTGGCCCAATCTCGCCTTGTTCGATGCGGAATCACTGCTGGCCACGGGGCGGGCACCCGGCGGTCCGTGGTTGCTCGGACTGGCCGGTTACTGGGCCGCCTATGTGCTCCTTTTCGGCGGACTCGCCTCCCATGTTTTCAAGCGCCGTGAATTCTAGGCCGGGACCACTTGCCCTCCCGCTGGCGCTGCTGGTGGTGGCGGCGTTTCTGCTGCGGCCGCTGGAGCATGACCTCAGCTCCCGGGCCGCATCGGCTGCAAAAGAGCAGCTGGTGTCACTGGCGGGGCGCGGGGGGTCCCTGGCGGTGCTCGGCGGCATGAGGTCGGCGGTCGCCGGCGGTTTTTGGCTGCGGGCCAATCTCGCCTGGGAGCATCAGGACCCGGTGGAAACAACCGCGCTGCTCGAGCTGACGGTCGCGGCCGACGAGCGCCCGCTCTATTTCTGGCTGAACGGCGCCCGCATCCTCGCCTACGACCTGCCGGCGTGGCAGCCGGTCACCGCGCCCCTGGCGGTCAGACAGCGGGCCAATGAGGAGCAGGCGCGCCGGGCGCTGGGATTTCTGGAAAAAGGACTCCGCTGGCGCGGCGCGGACCCCGGACTGTATGTGGAGATGGCCAACATTCATCTCCACCGGCTCGGTGACCTGGAGGGCGCCGCGCGTTTTTACCGGCTCGCGGCGGAACAACCCGGGGCTCCTTACTATGCTGCGCGCATTCATGCCGAGCTGCTCCGCGAGCTGGGCCGGCCGCAGGAGGCTCTGCTCTGGCTGCGGCAGGTTTTGCCCAGATTGCCGGTGGATGACCCCGCCGCCCGGTGCACGGTGGTGCTCGAGCGAATCAAGGTGCTTGAACTGGAAGTGGCGGGAAAGTTAGACTGACCGTCTGATATGCCCGACCAACCCGCATGGCGCATCTGGACTGAGGCCGCGCGGCCGCGGACGCTGCCGGCGGCGGTGATTCCGGTCATGGTGGGCACAGCGCTGGCGGTGGCGCACGCCGGCGCCAGCTACCCGAAGGCGGCCATCTGTCTGCTCTTCGCACTGCTCGTGCAGGTCGGCACCAACTTCGCCAACGATTACTTCGACTTCGTGCAAGGGGCGGACACGCCCGCGCGGGTGGGCCCGCGTCGCGCCGTGGCGGCGGGGCTGATCGCGCCGCGCACGATGCTCGCCGCCACCTGGCTGGTGCTGGGCGCGGCGTTTGTGGTGGGTTTGCTGCTGGTGCGCGAGGGCGGGTGGATCCTGCTGCCCATCGGCATCGCGAGCATCACCTGCGCCATCGCCTACACCGGCGGGCCGTTTCCCCTCGGCTATCACGGGCTCGGCGACCTGTTCGTCTTCATTTTCTTCGGCCTCGTGGCGGTGGACACGACCTTCTACGTGCAGACGGGCCAGGTGACGGCCGACGTAACCTCGTGCGCGGCGGCGGTCGGCCTGCTGGCGTCGAATATCCTCGTGGCAAACAACTATCGCGACGCCGAGACCGACGCCCGGGCGGGCAAAAGGACGCTGGTGGTACGCTTCGGGAAAAAATTCGCGGTGTGGCAATACGCGCTGGCCAACCTCGTGGCGTTGCTCTGCCCACCGGCACTGTTGCTAACCGGCTATCGCTGGCCGGTGCTGCTGCCGCTGGTGCTCGCTCCGTGGGCGGCAGGCTTGACGCGGCGGCTGGCGGTGTCGCGCGAGCCGGCGGGGCAGATTGCGCTATTGGGCGACACGGCGAAATTTCTGGCGGCGTTCGGGGTGCTGCTGAGCGTCGGCGTGGTGTGGGGCCGGTAGGATGCATGGATTGCAAAAGCAGGGCAACCGGTCACGCTATTGGATCGCCTCGGGCCAAAGCAAAGCAACCCAAGCCCGCAAGCCCTATTCTGCCTTCGTTCCGCCATGAAATCACCCCTGATCCTTTTCCTGTTGGCGAGCCTGACAGCCGCCCTGTCTGCCGCGCCGTCCGACCAGGCCGTTGCGCCCGATTTCGGGCCGAATGTTCGCATCTTCGATCCCTCGATGACGACGATCCAAAGCGAGATCGACGCCGTGTTTGCCAGACAGGAGAGCAGTCAGTTCGGCCCGGACCGCGTGGCGTATTTCTTCAAACCCGGGAAATACCACCTCGATGTGCAAGTGGGCTTCTACATGCAGGTGGCCGGGCTCGGACGGTCACCGGACGACGTCGAGATCACGGGCGCCGTGCGCTCGAAGGCGCGCTGGATGCGGAACAACAATGCCACCTGCAATTTCTGGCGCGCAGTAGAGAATCTCGCCGTGGTGCCGGCCCTGGAAAACAACATCAACATCTGGGCCGTTTCGCAGGCCACCGCCATGCGCCGCGTGCATCTGAAGGGCGACATCAATCTCTGGGACGGCGGCTGGGGCAGCGGCGGATTTCTCGCCGACTGCAAGGTCGACGGGCAGATCAATTCGGGGACGCAGCAGCAGTGGATTTCCCGCAATTCCGCCTGGGGCCGGTGGACCGGCAGCAGTTGGAACATGGTTTTCGTCGGGGTGGACAATCCGCCGCCCGGAAGCTGGCCTGAGCCGGCCTACACGGTGGTGGAGAAGACTCCGGTGAGCCGCGAAAAGCCCTACCTTTTCATCGATGACCAGGGCGCCTACCGCGTGCTGGTGCCCGACCTCGCAGCGAAGGGATCCCAGGGCATTACCTGGGGCAGCGGCTCCACGCCCGGCAAGGTTCTGCCGATCGAGCAATTTCACATCGCGCGTCCGGACAAGGACAATGCCGCGAGCCTCAACGCGGCCTTGAACAGCGGAAAGAACCTCATCTTCACGCCCGGCCTCTATGAACTCGAGGCGAGCATCAACGTCACGCGTCCCGGCACCGTGGTGCTCGGGCTGGGCTATGCGACGCTCATGCCGACCCGGGGCACGCCCGCCCTGATGGTGGCGGATGTCGATGGCGTGAAGGTCGGCGGCCTGCTCTTCGAGTCCGGCCCGGTCAATTCCGAAAACCTGGTGGTGGTCGGAGAACCGGGCAGCCAGGCCTCGCATGCCGCCGATCCGATTTTCCTCTACGATATCTGCTGCCGGGCGGGCGGGGCGAAGATCGGCACCGTCACCTGCTTTCTCACGATCAACAGCCGCGACGTCGTGGGCGATAATTTCTGGCTCTGGCGCGCCGACCACGGCACGGGCGCGCGCTGGGAGGTCAACCGGAACGCCAACGGACTGATCGTGAACGGCCGGGACGTCACGATTTACGGCTTGTTCGTCGAGCATAACCAGGAATACCAGGCGGTTTGGAATGGCGAAGGCGGCCGCGTCTACCTTTACCAGTCCGAGATACCCTATGATCCGCCCAGCCAGGCGGAATGGATGAACGGCGCCGTCCGGGGCTACGCTTCCTACAAGGTGGGCGATCACGTGACGACGCATGAAGCCTGGGGCTTGGGCGTCTATTGCGTCTTTCGCCGGACACCCGTGATCCTCGACAATGCGATCGAGTGTCCGAAGGCGCCCGGGGTGAAATTTCACCACCTGGTCATATTGCGCCTCAACCCGAAGAACGGCAGCGGCATCGCCCACATCATCAACGGCACGGGCGATCCGGTGATCGGAAACAAGACCGCCCGCCTCGACGAGTGGTGATCCTGCGCCTTGCTGAGCCTGGGCGTGGGTGAGATCGAATCGTTCTCCAAGTCAGGAAATCCGGCACCGAGAGAACGAGAACGATTGCGAGAAGGAGAACGAGGACAGACGCTGGCCCTCCAAATAAAAACGGCGCTGATAAAGCGCCGCTACAGAGAAAGGAGGTCAGAGCGCCCTCAGATTTTCCCGGCGAGCTTCGCCTTGAGCGAGCTCTTGTCCATCATGCCGACGAACTGCTCGGCCAGCTGGCCACCCTTGAAGAGGAGCATGGTGGGGATGGCGCGGACGCCGTATTTGGCGGCGAGGTCGCCGTTGTCGTCCACGTTGACCTTCGCGATCTTGAGCTTGCCGTCCAGCTCAGTGGCGAGCTCTTCCAGGACAGGGGCGATGGCCTTGCACGGGCCGCACCACGGCGCCCAGAAATCCACGAGAACCGGCGTCGCCCCGGCGATGCCGGCGGCAAAAGAGGCGTTGTCGAGCTGGGCGATTTTTTCGGACATGGCCGGAGTAAAGTTGGCGCGCGGGAAAAGGCAAGCCGGGGACGGGGTGGCATTACTCTTTCCGTCATTGCGAGGAGTCCCGGAAGGGGCGACGAAGCAATCCAGCTGAATGGATCGCCACGGCGTGCCGGGCACGCCTCGCGATGACAATTCAGGGACTGGGTCACCGCGGGGTGGACTTGTGGATGATCTCCGCCAGCTCCTGCGGTTCCACCTTGGCCAGGGGCTTGCCGCGCTCCTTCAGCACCTCGAAGGTCTTCATGACCGTCTCGGTCATCCGGCCGTGGGTCTCGTCGGAGCCGCCCACGATGGTGAACTGCTCGGCGGAGGTCAGGCGCTTGTGGCCGTCCTCGTTGTCGAGGCCGATGCCCAGCAGGTGGGCGGTCTTGGTTTTACGGCGGCGGACGGCTTTCTTCATCTTGCACAGGCACCGTGTGCGGGTCGGCCGGACTTTCAAGTGCGTTTTCGGCAGTGGCATAATATGTCATTGCGAGGAGCCCGCGAAGCGGGCCACGAAGCAATCCAGCTAGATGGATCGCCACACCCGGCTGCGCCGGGCTCGCGATGACAGGACAAACTACACCACTGCCGGTGTTTCCTCGACTGCCGTGCAGAGGATGTCGGTGAACGCCTCGGTCTGCTCCAGTTGGAGTTTCTTGAGGCGGGTCAGTTCCAGCACGGCGAGAAAGGTGGCCACCAGCCGGCGCAGGGAGATTTTGCCGGGAAACAACTGGGAAAAGACGAAGGACTTCTGCGTCTTGAGCCGCTCGAGGATGTATTCCATCTGGTCGGCGACGGTCACCTGCTCGGCGTGGATCTCGCCGACGACCAGTTTCTCGGCCAGCCGGCGGAGGACGAGGTTGAAGGAATTCCACAGGTCCAGCCGGTCGACGTGCTTCAGGGGGCGCTCCGAGGCCGGCATATAGGCCGAGCCGGGGCGGGTGAGCATGTTCTGGGCGTCGAGCGACATTTGCCCCAGGTTGCCGGCGGCCTCCTTGAACTTCTTGTATTGCAGCAACTGGTGGATGAGTTCCCAGCGTGGATCGAGGTCGTCCTCCTCGGCGTTGGGGTCAACGGCCTGCTGGTGCTTGGGCAGGAGCATCCGGCTTTTGATCTCCATGAGGGTCGCGGCCATGACGAAGAACTCGCCCGCCACCTCGATCTGGAGCTCCTTCATCGCGTAGATGACCTCCAGGTATTGCCGGGTCACCGTCGCGATGGGGATGTCGTAGATATCCAGTTCGTTCTTCCGGATGAGGAAGAGAAGGAGGTCCAGCGGACCCTCAAAGACGGGGAGTTTGATGCGATAATCGGCTTCGGCGACCACGGGCCGATACGAAGACCCGCCGGCCCCGTCTGCAACCGGAAAAACAAGCAAGCTTCGCTGGCCCGAGGGCCTTCAGCAGGACTCTTCTCTTCTGCCGAACGTTTCACTGCTGGCCCGCAGCTTGTGGGCGTTGGCCACGATGACGCGGTGGCCCAGCGCCTCCAGATGGCGGCTGACCCACGGGCTGTGCATGCCGGTCTCCATCACTAAGGTGGCGGCCGCGTGGCGCTGGGCGAAGGCCGTGAGACACTCGCGGGTGTTGGTGATCACTTCCTCGGCGACGATGTCGCCCGAGGCACTGAGGACGCAGGCGGCGTGCTTGCGATCCCCGAGGTCCAGTCCGATGGTGAGGTTGTGCGGGTTCATAAGGCGGAGAGTAACCGCCTCACACTTGCGTGCGAGGCGCTCTACGCCTTCTCATTCCTACTGGTTAGCCTCTTTCATTCTTGGAAAAACGGCAGCGAGCCGCTCATAAGCAAGCGCTCCGACGACGGCGGCGCCTAGACCGCATAGTGCGGCTGAAACGGCGTGCTCGGGCACAACTGTTCCGACGAGCACGGCGGTCGACAGCGTGCAAGTGATGACCCAAGTCACGGCCCGCAATATTTCTGGTCTTTCCGTCTTCTTTTTGGAGATGATCGCACGCTCCAGAATTACGACTGCAACGAGGACAGGCACGAGGATCAGAGGGAAAATAATGTAGCCGAAAAAAACTGCGGTGCCGAAAATCTGCGACGCACGTGACTCACCGCCGTAGTCATGATGCTGGACGACAAACGTGCTCCACAAGGCGCTGAATACTAAAAGCGACGCTATGCCTCCGCCCAGAGCTGAAGTGAAAATGCGCATCTTTTCTTGGCTAACAGTATATTCATCTCAACTGAGTTGAGCTTTGCATTGTTACGGCCCGTGCAGAATGAGGCACGATAACTGCCTGTAAATCAACACTCGAGTTTGCTGGGTTGAGCTTTTGCAGGTGGATTTTTTACCCGGCGAAAGCTCAACCCGTTTTTACGGCTGCCGCTTGCGCAGCAGCGCGACGTAAAACCCGTCGGTATTACGGGTGCCGGGGAGCAGGGTGGTGCCGAGGTCGTCGAATTCGCCGCCGTGGTTCTTGGCCGGCGGTTCGGCTTTGAACTCCGGATGGGATTTCAGGAACGCGGCGACCACGTCTTGGTTCTCGTGATGACTGAGCGAGCACGTTGCGTAGATGAGCAGGCCGCCGGACTTCACACGCGGGGCGTTGGCGCTAAGGATCTCCAACTGCATTTTCGCAAAGGTGACAATCGCCTCGGGTTGCATGCACCACTTGAGGTGAGGCTGACGCCGCCAAGTGCCGGACCCGGAACACGGCGCGTCCACGAGCACGCCGTCGTATTCGCCGGCCGGGTTTTCAACGATGGTGATGTTGTCGAGCCGGGCGCGCTTGGCGCGGTCGCGCAGCTCGTTGAGAATTTCCGGACGAATGTCGGTGGCGTCCACGTGTCCGCTTGAAACCAGCCGGGCGAGCTGCAGGGTCTTGCCACCGGCTCCCGCGCAGGCATCGAGCCAGCGGCCGCCGGACGCGATGGGGGCATGGGCCAGGACCATTTGCGAGCCGAGGTCCTGGATTTCCACAAAACCGCGGCGGTAGGCGTCGGTGGTAGCGACCTCGGCATTGGGCGGCAGGCAGATGGCGTCGGGAAAGTCGGCGGGCAGACCCAGGGCCCACTGGCGGGCGAGAAACTCGCTCATCACAAGCTGCCGGTCGGCACATTGCACGCGGACCCAGATCCAGGCCCGGGTGTGGAGGGCGGTCAGGTGAGGCTCGTTGAAGGCGGCCGGGCAGTGTTCGTGAAACCAGTCCGGAAGCAAGGCTGACGGCAGTAAGCGGTGAGCAGTAAGCAGTGAGCCGAGGTAAGCGTGGAGCATGAAGGCCTTCAGCTGCAAATCGGCCTTTTCGGGCGCGAGCACCCATTCGCCGCAGATGGTTTTCTGGTAGGCCTCGGTCGGGGGCAGCGTGGGCAGAAGCCACGCGATGATCTTGGCGGCGACCTGCGGTGATTTGTCCAGTTCACTCTCTATCCAGGGCCAGAACCGGACGGTGGTGTAGATGAGTTCGCGGTGGAGCCGGCGGTCGCGCGAGCCGAGGGAGCGGTTCCGGGCGAAGATTGCCTTGATCCGCCCGGGCAGGCCGCTGTCGCGGCGCAGGTGCGGCCGCAGCTCGGCGAGGAATTCCAGGAACAGGCGCTGCTGGTTGGTGGCGATGTTGGGATTCATCGAATGGATTTAACCACGAAGGACACGAAGTTCACAAAGGATACAATGAGACCGACAAAGGCACCGATGAGCAAACCTTCGTGCTCTTCGTGTCCTTCGTGGTTAAAACTTCAGCAGCTCGACCTCGAGGTTGAGCGCGAAGGAGCTTTCGCGGCGCGGGCCGTTGAACCAGGAGACCTCGTATTTGACCGCCCAGGTCTGGCCGAGCCGCTGCCAGAAACCGTAGCTCTGCTCGTTGAAGCGGTGGTTGCGGGCGTCGTAGCGCCAGAGGCCGGTGACATCCCAGGCCTCGTTGAGGCGCCGGCGGTATTCGAGATAGTATTCCTCGTAGTTGTTCCGGAGGTAGTGGGTGGCGAGGCGCAGCGACCACCATTCCTGGTCCGCCAGGTTGAGCGCGGTGTTCAGTTCCTGCTGGCTGGGCGCGTGCGGATCAAAACGGTGGAAAACCTCCCAGCGCAGCCACGGCGCGGGCGTGAGGGCGAACTCGGTGTAGATGTCCGAGAGAGAGCGCGAGCCGGCGGGGTGGTCGAAGCGGTAGTCGGCGGCGAAGTTGAGCGTGGCGAGGTTGCGCGAGCCGTAGGTTTTGTCGCGGGTCTGCAGGGTGTTGCCGAGCGACAGACGCAGGGTGTTGAGGGCGGTGAGGTCGTCGAGGTTGCGCGCGTCGCCGATGGAGAGCGGCTGCAGGTAGGTGGAGAAGACACTGATGTCGATGGGCGGGATGAAGGCCCGGCCCTTGCCGGCTTCCGGCGCGTAGCGATACGAGAGCTTGGGCTCGACGAGGTGGCGGAGGCCGTCGATCTCCCAGATTGGATTCTTGAAGTCGAAAGTGCCGCTGCCGAGCAGGCGGGCATCGAAGCCGACCTCGCCGATGGTGCGGGTGTAGTTGTCCTTGCCTCCGAGAGCATCGGTGTAGTGGGTCACGCGGCCGCCGGCGACCGGAGTGAAACTGAACCACGGCACCGGCGTGATGGGGCGGGAGAGGCCGTAATAGGCGTCGAGGCGGTTGG
>DATFUQ010000138.1:0-2194 GCA_035260745.1 Lacunisphaera sp.
CTCGCTTCCGAATGGTTTTGGTCACGGGCGCGCCGGTGCACAGGTCATGATGTCCCCGGACGGAGAAGGACATCCGCGGCGCTGGGCCATCCTGGCGGTGCTGTCCGCCGTAGCGTTCATGGCCCAGCTCGATCTTTTCATCGTCAACGTGGCGCTGCCGGCGATGGGCCAGGCGTTCGGGGACGCCAGCTTGAGCAACCTGTCGTGGGTGCTCAACGCCTACTCTATCGTCTTCGCGGCGCTGCTGGTGCCCGCCGCCCGACTTGCGGATCACCACGGGCGGCGGCGGTTCTTGCTCGTGGGCGTGGGGATCTTCACGCTTGCGTCCCTGGTTTGCGCGCTGGCCCCGACGCTGGCGGTGCTGGTGCTCGGGAGGGTGGTGCAGGCGGTGGGCGCGGCGATGATCGTCCCGACCTCGCTGGGCTTGCTGCTGCCGGCCTTCGCACCACGACAGCACACTCTGGTGGTCGGGATCTGGGCGGGCGTGGCTGCGGTGGCCGGCTCGTCGGGGCCGCCGGTCGGCGGGCTGCTCGTCACGCTCGACTGGCGGTGGATCTTCATCGTCAACCTGCCGATCGGGGCGGCCATCGTCCTCGGCGGATGGAACCTGCTTCCCGAGGTCCGCGCCGAGCGGGGCGCGCGCCTGCCCGATCCGCTCTCGGCCGGCTCCGTCCTGGCGGCAATTGCGCTGTTCACGCTGGCCACCGTCGAAGGGCCGGTCTGGGGCTGGACGAGCGCCGCCGAGTTGCTGCTCCTCGTCGCCGCGGTCGCCGCGGCCGCGACCTCCATCTGGCGGACCCTGACCCATCCCGACGCGCTCATCGAAGCGGCGCTGTTTCAGAGTGCGCAATTCAGCAGCGCGGTCCTCGCGCTCTTTCTCTTCTTCGTCGGCTTCGCCGCGTGGCTCCTGATGACCGTGCTGTTCCTCCAGAACGCCTGGGGCTACAGCGCACTGTCCTCGGGCCTGGCCATCGCGCCAGGGCCAATGACCGCCGCAGTCTTCGCGGTGAACTCCGCGCGCGTCTCGGCCCGCTTCGGACGTCGCGTTCCCGCCGTGCTGGGCCCGCTGCTGGTCGCCGCTGCTGGCGGGTTCTGGCTGCTCTTCACTCCGGGTGACTCCGACTATCTGCTCCGGTTCATGCCCGGCTTGATCCTCGCCGGCGCGGGCGCCGGGCTCACGCAGGCGCCGCTCTTCGCCGCCGCGAGCAGCTTGCCCGCCAACCGCGCCACGACAGGAAGCGGCGTGCTCAACATGGCCCGACAGACCGGCAGCGCGCTCGGCGTGGCTATGCTGGTGGCGCTGCTGGCCACCCCGCACCCGAACGAACTGGCCAGCTACCATCGCGGTTGGTGGTTCTTGATCGCCGCGACCCTCGCCGCGGCAGGCGTCAGCGCCTTCTTCGGGCGAGGAGGGATCGCCACGGTGAGTCGGCCTGTGCTCGTGGATTGAGCACCCGCCGCCGATGCCCGAGCGGCGAGGCAAGGTCGCCCTTCCAGCAAGGGACTCACAAACGCACCGTAACCGTCCCAGGTATAGAGCGCGCCACTACCATCGCTTTCGCCCAAGAGGGCGCCCGCGTCGTCGTCTCAGGCCGGGCCATAGATATCGCGATGCGCGTGGCGTGCGCCCACAGTTGGCCTCGGCGGCTGGCAGTGTTAACTCACTCTCAGCCGCTCTTTCCCCACGAGAGTTCTAAATCGGTGTCCTCCGGTGCACCGCAGGAAACTCCCCAGTGTCCTCCGGTACCCCGTTCCGTGTGCGAACAAGCAGAGAATCGGATCTGACCTGGCGTGAGGCGCGCAACTCCGCGGACTTCAGCGCGGAATCCCTGGCTAGCGACACCAGTCGATGGAAGCGGCTGCGTTAAGCAGCAGCGCGCAGATGTTCTACCGAGCCGGAGGAATGGCTCCCCATTCCTCCCTGATTTAGAACGGCTTGACTCTCAAGGTCCGAGAATCAAGTATTTACGTGATTTGTTCGTGACGCGGGACCGGACCCCAGTCCAAAGTGCGAACAATTTCTGCAGATCGAGATCCGGGGTTAACACAGCAGAGAATGATGAAGCGCCAAATGCCGACCCAGGTTCCATCCGGGCGACGAGTAAAGGCGTAACTGCGGGCTCCCGCTGTTACTTTGTTTTGGCGTAGTGAAGGGGCGTCTGCCTTCCCTACCAGGTGCTGGTAGAGCTTGCGG
>DATFUQ010000139.1:0-3278 GCA_035260745.1 Lacunisphaera sp.
GGCCAGCCACGGGTTGGAACGGGTTTCCTCGCCGCCGCCCTCGTACTCCACGAGGCGCCCGCTGGTCATGATCAGCGGGAACTGCTTGGAGATGTCCCGGTTCTTCTGCTGCACCGACTTGAACAGCGTCGGCAGGCGCCAGAGCACCTTGACGTCGTCGTGAGTCGGGTACTTGTCGACCAGGTCCGGCCGCGGCGAGAACAGCGGCTCGCGATGCAGCGGCACTCCATCGGGGAAGTTCCACACCAGCGCGCGCGCCTTAGCGTTACCGAACGGGTGGCAGCCGTGGTTCTTCATCACGACGCGCTGAATGCCGCCGGAGAGGTCGGTCTTCCAGTTCTTGCCCTCGGCTTCCTTTCGCTCCTCGTCGGTCAGCTCGTCCCACCAGCCGAGCTTCTTCAGCAGCACGTGGTCGAACTCGGGGTAGCCGGTGGTGATGTCGGCGCCCTTCGAGTGCGAGCCGTCCCCGGCGAGCAGCGACACGCCTTCACGCTCGACGCCGAAATTGGCGCGGAAGTTGCCGCCGCCGTCCATGACGTGCTTGGAGGTGTCGTACAGGTTCGGCGAGCCCGGGTGCTTGAGCGCCGCATTGCCATAGCACGGCCACGGCAGGCCGAAGTAATCGCCGTCGAGCACGTAGCCGGTCTTTGCATCCTTGCCGCCCTTCGCGCGCAGGGTCTTCACGTCGAACACGTGCATGTTGCGCATGTGCGCCTGCAGCCGCTCGGGCGACTGGCCCGTGTAGCCAATGGTCCAACTGCCGTTGTTGAACTCGCGGGTGATGTCCTCGATGTCCGGCTCTTCGTTCTTCACCTTGATGTTCTGCTTGCCGTCTTTCTTTCCGACCAGCTGATCGGCGAAGCCGAGTTTCTTGGCGAACAGGTACATGATGGTCTGGTCGGTCTTCGACTCGAACAGCGGCTCGACCACTTTTTCGCGCCACTGGATCGAGCGGTTCGACGCCGTCACCGAGCCTACGGTCTCGAACTGAGTCGCCGCGGGCAGCAGATACACCGCGCGGTTCTTGTTCGGCTCGTAGCCTTCGGCGGGCATCGCGGCCATCGCCGCAGTCGCGGACGGATACGGGTCGATCACCACCAGCAGGTCGAGCATGTCCATCGCCTTCTTCATTTCCAGGCCGCGGCTCTGGCTGTTCGGCGCATGGCCCCAGTAGAACACGCCGCGGAGGTTTGAATCCTGGTCGACGTTCTCGTTCTTCTCCATCACCCCGTCGATCCAACGCGATACCGTGATGCCGGGTTTGGCCATCATCGCCGGCGAGGCGAATTGATCCTGCAGCCATTTCAGATCCACGTTCCAGACTCGCGCCCAGTGGGCGAACGATCCGGGCGCGACGCCGTAGTAGGCCGGCAGAGAGTCGGGGTTCGGACCGAGGTCGGTCGCGCCCTGCACGTTGTCGTGGCCGCGGTAGATGTTGGTGCCGCCGCCGGACACGCCGACGTTGCCCAGCGCGAGCTGCAGGATGCAGCTCAGACGCACGAGGGCGTTTCCGGTCGTGTGCTGGGTTTGGCCCATTGCCCAGATGATCGTGCTGGGCCGGTGCTTGGCCATCGCCTCGGCGCAGGTATAGACCTCTTTTTCGGGCATGCCGGTCACGTCCTGGACCTTGTCCGGGGTCCACTTCATGGACTCTTCCCTCACCTTGTCCATCCCGTACACGCGGTCATGGATGTACTTCTTGTCCTCCCAGCCGTTCTTGAAGATGTGGTAGAGCATACCGTGAAGGAATGCAATGTCGCTTCCGGAGCGGATGCGGAAATACATGTCCGCCTTGGCCGCCGTGCGGGTGAAGCGTGGGTCAACAACAATGACTTTCGCGCCCCCCTCCTTGGCGTGTAGCGTGTGCAGCATCGAAACGGGGTGCGCCTCGGCAGCATTGCTGCCGAGGAACAGAATCATCTTGGAGTTCTGCTCGTCGTTGTAGGAGTTGGTCATCGCGCCGTAGCCCCAGGTATTTGCGACGCCCGCGACCGTGGTCGAGTGGCAGATACGCGCCTGGTGGTCGGTGTTGTTGGTGCCGAACAACCGTACCCACTTGCACATGAGATACGCCTGCTCGTTGTTGTGCTTGGACGAGCCGACGAAGAACAGCGCGTCGGGGCCGGATTCCTTGCGGATGGCGAGCATCTTGCCGCCGATCTCGTCGATCGCCGTCTCCCAGGAGATGCGCTGGTACTTGCCGTTCACCAGCTTCATCGGATATTTCAGCCGGTGCGAGTGCTCGGTCATGCCGTGCTCGCGCACGGAAGCCCCTTTCGCGCAGTGCGCGCCGAGGTTGAGCGGCGAATCGAACACCGGCTCCTGCCGCACCCACACGCCGTTCTGCACCACCGCGTCGATCGCGCAGCCGACCGAGCAGTGCGTGCACACCGTGCGTTTCACTTCGACCTTGTCCCCCTTGTCGTCGGCGGCCTCGGCTTTGCCGATCATGTTGAAGGGCAACTGCGTGGCGAACGCGCCGGCGCCGACTGCGACACCCGAGCGCTTCAAGAAGGCGCGGCGGTCCATGGTCTTCGCCAGCATCCCCGAGAGGCTGCGTGACAGACGGCTGTGGCCGGAAGAAAGATGCGCGGGAGCGCCAGCGGATGTCCTGGTAAGCAGCATGGTCACGCCTCCTCGGTCAGACTTTTGCGGTGTTGTAGTAGCTGCGGACGTGCGCGGTTTCCTGATAGCCCTTGCCGCGTCTCTTGTCGTTGCCTGTGGCGGGTTGGGTTGCGACCGGTTTGACCGCCCGGGTGGCGATCGCGGCCGCCGTTGCGGCGCCGCCAGCGCCGACTGCCAATAGGAAGTTCCTGCGATTGAGTTTTGATTGGGTCTTCATGGGGGAGTCTCCTTCCCAAGGCCATCACCTGAAATTTGCGAATTATTGCACCTGCCCATTAAAACACCTTTAGCGCCTCGGTTTCAACCACAAAAAAAGCCGATGCAAAATGGGCGACGTGCTTATAAAAATTGGCCTTTTCGCTGGCCGATATTGCACTGCAAAAGGCTGGAAAAGACCGCTCGAGGAAGCGGCTGAAAAAGTATTGCTGCCTTCGCAAGGCAACATCGTCGGAACCTTGTGAAATCAAGTGCCTCATGACCTCAAGGAGCCCCGCCACGTGGTCCTCGGGTTCTCGCGCGGCATCGGACTTGGCAAGACCGAGCGAGGCCAGCTCCTGCCTGAGCCGCACCAGGATCTTCTCCCGGCCGGTCTCGGCAAGATAGAACGTGGCGTAAGGGGTCACCTCCGCCTTGCCCGTCCCGACGAACACCTC
>DATFUQ010000140.1:0-2947 GCA_035260745.1 Lacunisphaera sp.
CCCGCCTGCATCACCGCGGCCGCGAAAATCGGCGATCTTTGCTGGCAGGCGCTCACGGAGGGCGGGATCAACATCACCTCCCTCGGCAATCATCACGGACTCTCCGCCACCGTCCTGCTGGACCCGGCGGTTGAACTTTACCTGACGACGCATGAGAAAAAATATCTGGAGCTCGCCCGGCTGATTTTGAAGCAGGCGAGTGATTCCCCCGCGTTGGAATTGCTGCCGCGGGCGCTGGATGGCACCGACGCCGCCTTCATCGCCACCGGCAAGGCCTACCAGCTTTCCTGGAATCTGGTCGGCCTGGCCAAACTGCACCGGACGACCGGCGATCCGGCCTGCCTGCAGGCCGTGCAACGGGTCTGGGAAAACATCCGGCAACATCACCTGACGCTCGGGGGCGGCCCCTGGGGCGGCGTCGCCCACCGCTCCCGCGAGGTGTTCAACCCGCCGGCCGTCTTCAGTCCCTATGGCTACGTCGAGACCTGCTCCACCTTTTCCTGGATCCAGCTGAACCGCGAGCTGCTCACCATCACCGGCGAGGCAAAGTATGCCGACGAGATTGAGAAATCCGCTTACAACGACCTGCTCGGGGCCCAGGCGCCCGGCGGCGACAACTGGTGCTACTACTCGTTCCCGAATGGCCGGCGCGTATTCACCACCTACTGGCGGTGCTGCAAATCGAGCGGTCCGTGGGCCCTCGAGGAACTGACTCCGCTCGCCTACGGCCTGATGGCCGACAGCAGCATCGCGCTCAATCTCTACGGCCCGAGCCAGGCCGCGCTCGCCACGCCGCAAGCGGGCATCGTCCGGCTCGACCAGGCCACGCGCTATCCTTTCGACGGCACCATCCGGATCACGGTCAAACCCGAGCGCGCCGCCCGGTATGCGATTCTGGTGCGCATCCCCGGCTGGGCGGAAAATGCCGTTGTGCTGATCAACGACAAAAGCGTCGCCTCACCCGCCGCGCCGAATTCCTACGTGACGGTGGAGCGCCTCTGGCAGGACGGCGACGTCATCACCCTGCAGCTGCCGATGCCTCCCAAGTTGCACCGTCAGGTGAACCGGAACGTGCAGGAATCGCGGGCCCCGGACGGTTCGCCGGTGAGCCAGGAAGTGCTGCATTTCGACTACGCGGCAATCACGCGCGGCCCGCTCGTTTACTCAACCAGCCTGATCGACGGCTTCAAGATCGAGGAAACCATCCGCCTGCCGGCCGGACCGGGCGACGGGCTGCTTGAACTGCTCGACGCGCCGCAAGGCAGCGAGGCTCCGGCGGTGCGGCTCAAGCTCGGCTATCGCCCTCCCCTGACGTTCCTCCCCTACTTCGAAGCCGGCGGCCGCCAAGACGGCGCGTGGCGTCTCACCTGGCTGCAAGTCGCGCCCGGGTGAATTTCGCCCACGGTTGACGCGGGCCCGGTCACAACTGCCGCACTTGGGCGGCAGTCAGGTGGCCGTTGGTTTTCCAGAGGAAATGGCGCAACTCGGCCTGGGTCGGCATCGCCAAGGCCGTCCCGGGCTTGGTGATCGACAAGGCCGCCACGGCTGTGCCCAGCCGGGCCGCCTCGGCAATCCGGCCTGAGTAGCGGACGAGCCCGGCGGCAAAACCGCCGCAGAACGCATCGCCGGCGCCGGTGGTGTCGACCACCCGGACGCCCCGGTGCGCCGGGATGAACCGGTGTCCGTCCTTTTCGGAAATGAAACAGCCCCGGCTGCCCAGGGTGACAATGAGCGTGGGCACGCCGAACTTCCGGCACAGGGCATGCAACGCCTCCCACGACATGGCCCGCAGCTTCCGCTCGTTGAAGCGGTGCCGGCGGATTCCCGGCAGGCGGTGCACGAGGGCGGTGAATTCGCTCTCGTTCGGAATCAAAATGTCGACGTGCCGGAGGAGCCTTGGATCAAAATCGCTCCGCATCGGCGCGGGATTCAGCAGGGTCGTCACCCCGGCCGCGCGGGCGATCCGGAGCACATGCGCGGTGGTCGCGAGATTTGATTCCAGCTGGGTCACCACGACCCTGGCCCCGGTCAGCAAGTGCCGCGAGATGTCGGCCGGGGCCAGCCGGGCGTTGGCTCCCGGCTCGATTACGATCTGGTTCTGGCCCTCCCGGTTGATCAGGATCACCGCCGTGCCCGTGGCCTGGCCGGGCTTGAGGACGAGCCGGCAGCCGATTTTTTCCCGACGGTAGAACGCCCGAGCCTGTCCGGCAAACGCATCGCGGCCCATCGCACCCACGAACATGGTGCGCACCCCCGCCCGGCCGCAGGCAATCGCCTGGTTGGATCCCTTGCCGCCCTGGCCGTCGCTGAGCTGAGCCATGACGGTCTGCCCGCCCCGGGGAAAGTCCGCACAGGCGAAGGTCAGGTCATGCATGATGCTGCCGACGACAACGACTGGGGGGGAGGAGGGCATGGAAAGCGGAAGGGAGGTGGCCGTCCGAGTCGCTGAGGGGGTTGCGCGAATCGGGCGGGGTTGGGCGCAGTTTTATGCAAACGTTTGCTTGCGCTCTACGTCAAGCGAAACCTTTCCACGGCCGGACCGGGAATTCAGCAGGAGTTCCGGATGATCAGCTCCGGCATCAGCTTGAGGCTGGTGGCGGGGCGCTTGGCGTCCTCGATGCGCTTTAGCAGCAGCTCCGCGGCGTATTTCCCCACTTCATAGGCGGGCTGGCGAACGACCGTGAGCGGCGGGTTGAACACATCCGCCAGCGGCAAATCGTCAAAACCCACGATGGCCACCTGCTTGGGAATCTTCAGCCCGTGCGCCGCGATGGCCTCGAGTGCGCCGGCCGTCATCAGCCCGTTGCACACAAACAGCGCGGTGGGGGGATCGGACAGGGAGAGCAGTTCGTGCGCGAGGCTCTGTCCGCTCTCCTGCTTGTAATTGCCGAAGCGGACCAGCTCCGGCTTGATCGCGAGGCCGGCCTGCGCATGGGCGTACTTGTAA
>DATFUQ010000141.1:0-5547 GCA_035260745.1 Lacunisphaera sp.
GCTTGGCGAGCGCGTGCAGGTGGAGAGGCGCTTGCTGACGGAGGCGGAAATTGTCGCCTATGCGAACGAGCTCAAGCCGGTGGCGGAAAAAGCCGCGGCGCTCGCACCCGACGAACACGCGACGTTTTTCGAGTTCATGACGGCCATGGCCTTCCTGCAATTCCAGCGGAAGCGCGTGGACCTCGCTGTCGTTGAGGTCGGGATGGGCGGCCGGCTCGATGCGACCAATGTCGTGCAACCCGAGGTGACGGTCATCACTTCCATCGGGCTCGACCACTGCGCGGAGCTGGGGAACACCTTCGAGAAGATCGCCGGCGAGAAGGCCGGCATCATCAAGCCGGGGCGCCCCGTGGTGATGGGCCGGCTGCCACCGGCCGCGGAGGAGGTGGTCCGGGAAATCGCGGCCGATCGCGGCGCGCCACTGCATTCGGTCCGCGAGCTGCTCGGCGGGGATATCGCGTCCTATCCGGCCACCAACCTGGCGGGTGATTACCAGCGCTGGAATGCTGCGACCGCCACGCTCGTGGCGCGACAGCTGCCCGCGAAATGGAAACTCACGGAGGAGGTGATCACGCGCGGATTGCAGCAGGTGAACTGGCCCGGCCGCTGGCAGCACACGACGCTCGGCGGACGCCCGTTGATCCTCGATGCCTCGCACAATCCCGAGGGGACGGAGGTGCTCGAGCAGAATTTGTCGGAGCTGGTCGCGGCGACCGGACGCCAACCGATCATCGTGGCCGGGGCGCTGGGCGAATTCCGGGCCCGGGCATTGCTCGATGTCGTGTTGCGTCACGCGCGGGAACTCCACCTGGTCACGCCGCAGCAGGCCCGGGCGAGCACGTTTGAGGAATTGCTGGCGCTCATCCCGGTGGAACAACGGCATCACGTGCACCGCGGCACCATCGCGCAGATATTTCCCGACGCACACACCTGCACCGTCGGCGGCCCGGAAGACATCATCGTCGTGACGGGATCGATTTATGTGCTGGGCGAGGTGCTGGAGCGGATCGAGCCCGGCCGCGGCGCGGGCGAGGGGAAGCTGCAGGACTTCTGATTTGTTTTAACGCGGAGGGCACAGAGATCGCGGAGGTGAGAGATTTTGATCTGAACCAGCTCTGCGTTCTCCGCGTCCTCTGCGTTTAAATCCGCTCACGCTCACTGTGCGCTTGTTTCCCGCTGATTCCGCTGCAAGCCTGCGGGGCAATTGATGAACGAACCGCTGCCATTCGCCAGGGCCTTCAAGGGGAAGCGCGTGCTCATCACCGGCGGACTGGGCTTCATCGGCTCGAACCTGGCACGGGCGCTGGTGGCGCTCGGCGCGAAGGTCACCATCATCGACAGCCTCATTCCCGAATATGGCGGCAACCGGCGCAACGTCCATGGCATCGAGTCCAAGGTGGACATCAATCTCTCGGACGTGCGCGACCGGCACGGCCTGCCGGAGTTTTTGCGCGGGCAGCATTTCCTGTTCAACCTGGCCGGCCAGACGAGCCACATGGACTCGATGACGGACCCCGAGACTGATCTGGAAATCAACTGCCGCGCCCAGCTCACGCTGCTGGAGGCGTGCCGGAAGCATAATCCGAAACTCCGGGTGGTCTTCGCCAGCACGCGCCAGATTTACGGCCGGCCGGATTACCTGCCGGTGGATGAGAAGCACCCGCTGCGTCCGGTCGATGTGAATGGCATCAACAAGCTGGCCGGCGAGGAATATCACCTGCTTTACAGCCAGGTCCACGGCGTGCCCAGCACCGTCCTGCGCCTCACCAACACCATCGGGCCGCGCATGCGGGTGAAAGACGCGCGGCAGACCTTCGTCGGCTTGTGGATCAGGCAGATCCTCGAGGGCAGGCCCATCGACGTGTGGGGCGGCGGGCAATTGCGCGACTTCACCTACGTGGACGACGCGGTTGAGGCCTTCCTGCTGGCGGCGACCCATCCGCGGGCCGTGGGCGGCGTGTTCAATCTCGGCGGCGTGGGTCAGGTCAGCCTGCGCGAACTCGCCGAGACGCTGGTCGAGGTCGCGGGGCGGGGCAGTTACCGCGTGAAACAGTTCCCGGCCGACCGCAAGAAGATCGACATCGGTGATTATTATTCCGACTGCCGCCTCATCGAATCGGTCTTGGGCTGGCAGCCGCGCACGTCGATCAAGCAGGCGCTGGTCAAAACCGTGGCGTATTACCGCAAGGAACTGAAACATTACCTTTGAATTTTAAACACAGAACTCTCAGAGCCCTCAGAGGGAAATGATGTATTCAGAAACCAGGAAACCACGGACTCGATCGGCTGGCTTCATGGCTTCTGAGTAAACCAACTCCGCGAACTTCGTGTCCTCTGTGTTAAATCTTCCGTGATTAAAAAAATCCTACCCGCTGATCCGAAAGCCTCCTACCTCGCCGCGCAGGCGGACATCGACGCCGCCATCCGGCGCGTGCTCTTGAGCGGGCAATACATCCTCGGGCCTGAGATCGAGGCGTTTGAAAAGGAATTCGCCGCCTGGCTCGGCACCGCTGGCGCCGTGGGCGTGGCGAACGGCACCGATGCCATCGAGCTGGCCCTGCAGGCGGCTGGCATCGGACCCGGCGACAAAGTCGTCACCGTGGCCAACACGGTCACGGCGACCGTCGCGGCCATCGGCGCCACGGGCGCCAAGCCGGTGTTTGTGGACGTCGAACCCGGCACCATGCTGATGGACCTCGCCGCGTTGGAGGCGATGCTCACCGAGCTGCGCGACCCGAAAATCAAGGCCGCCGTGCCGGTGCATCTCTACGGCCAGGCGGTGGACCTGCCACGCCTGATGGAACTGGCCAAGCGCCACAATCTGCTCGTCATCGAGGACTCGGCCCAGGCGCACGGCTCGACCGTCGGCGGCAAAAAGGCCGGGACTTTCGGTCCGCTGGCGGCGTTCAGTTTTTATCCGACCAAGAATCTCGGCGCCTTTGGTGATGCCGGTGCCGTGGCCGGCAGCGACCCGGCCCTGCTCGAGAAGGTGCGGCTCCTGCGCCAATATGGCTGGCGCAAGCGCTACGTGAGCGATCTGCCCGGCCGCAACAGCCGGCTCGACGAAATCCAGTCGGCCATCCTCCGCGTGAAGCTGACCCGGCTGGAAGCGGAGAACAAGCGCCGCGAGGAAATGGCCCAGCAATATCTCGCCGCGTTGAAGGGCACGCCGCTCACGCTGCCCGTCGTGGCGGAGGGCCGGACACATTGCTGGCATCAGTTTGTGGTGCGCGCGCCCAAACGCGACGAGCTCAAGGCGCATCTGGAAACGAAAGGCATCGTGTGCGGCATCCTTTATCCGGTGCCAGTGCACCGGCAGCCGGCGTATCACGACGCGGCGCTATCGCTGCCACACACGGAACAAGCCTGCGCCGAGGTGCTGTCCCTGCCGTTGCATCCCGGCCTGACCGATGAGGATATCGCCCGCGTCGTCCGAGAGGTGGTGGTGTTCTTCGCGTGAGGGTCGGGCCGGCTTGATCAACCCGCTGGTCGCGGTTGCCATCAGTCGAGATCGATTTCGTCGGCTTCGTCCGGCCGGTTGGGCAGGGAGTCGGGTTTCAATTCCGGCAGGGCGGCGGCCTTCAGCCGGCGGTTGAGCCCCGGCACGTCCCCGGCCAGCAACTTTTCCCAGCGCTCGAAGGCCTCATTGAATTCCTCGGCGAGCTTGGCCGCGGCGGCGGTTTGCGCCTTCGTTGGTGCCGCATCAGCGGCGTCGAGACCGCCATAGAGATCACCGGTTTCCCCGTGGATGCCGGTCAGGGTCGACTCAGCCGCTCCGGCGGCTGCGCCGGCGGGCGCATCGAGCAGCGCCAGCAATTTGATTTTAAAGGCCGCCAGCTCCGGACCCGGAGCCCGGGCCTCCTTGGCGGCCGCCTCGATTTGCTCCACCAGCGAACGGGCCCGGCGGATGGTCTGGGCGCTGCGGGTCATGAGCGTGGCGAGGCGGCTTTGCAGTTCGAAGTTCTGCTCCCAGTCGGCCGCGCCGGTTTTGACGCGCGGGTCCATTTTGACCGTGAGCGGGGCCGTCAGGACCTGCATGCCCGCCGTGAGCCTCACCTGATACTGGCCGGGCAGCGCCCCAGGCCCGCGCGGGAGGCGGGGCGTGTGGTGGCGCACGGCCGCGATGGGATACGAATGCCGCAGCGAATCCGGCGCGGTGTAATGCAGGTCCCACACCCACCGGTGCAGGCCGGCGCCAGCGGACAAGGTCGGCGGCAGCTGCGGCCAGTAGGGCGGGATCGGGAGCTTCGCGAGATCGGCGGCCGTGACCTCCGGCGCGTCCTGGCTGGAGTAGCGCCGCACAACTTTGCCGCCAGCGTCGAGAATTTCCAAGGCCACCGGCCCGGCTGCCGGCGCGGCCAGATAGTAATCGAGGATGGCCCCCTCCGGCGGGTTTTCGCCGGCCGGCTCGTCGGGCGGGAGCGGCGTGTCGGTGTTGAGATTGTCGCGCACGCGGGTGGCGGCCGCAGGTTTGAAGAGAGCCACCGGCTGGGCGGCGGGGTCAAGCTGCCGCAGCGGCGAGATATCATCGAGAATCCAGAACGACCGGCCGTGCGTCGCGACGACAAGGTCCTCGCCGTGCACGATCACGTCGCGCATCGAGGTGTGCGGCAGGTTGAGCTGCAGCGGTTCCCAGCGGTCGCCGTCGTTGAACGACACCCATATGCCCTGCTCGGTGGCGGCGAAAAGCAGGCCCGGGCGCACCGGATCCTCCCGCACGGCGTTGACCGGCGCCTGGTCGAGGCCGGTGGTGATCAACTGCCACGTCTTGCCGCTGTCGTGCGTGCGGTAGACATAGGGCGTGAGGTCATCGATGCGGAAGCGGCTGACCGAAACATACGCCGTCGCGCCATCGAAGTGCGACGCGTCGATCTGCGTGACCTTGCTCCAGGGCGTGAGGGCGGGGGGCGTGACGTCGTTCCATTTCCTGCCGCCGTCGGTCGTCAACCAGACGAGGCCATCGTCGGTGCCGGCCCAGATCACCGGCAGGCTCTTCGGCGAGGGGGCGAGGGCGTAGATGACGCCGCGCTGCTTCTCCGCAGCCTCGGCGTCCTTGGCCGGAAGTGCGCCGAGATTGGCGGGAATGCCCGCGTGCGGCCGGGCGAGATCGGGGCTGATCTCCTGCCACGAATGCCCCCGGTCCGTCGTCTGGAAGAGCACGTTCGCGGCGTAATAGAGCACGTGCGGATCAACCGGCGAAAACAAGATCGGCTGCGTGCGCACGGCGCGGTAGCGGGCTGAGGCCTGCGGCACCGGCGAGACCAGTTCGACCTGGCCGGTGTCCCAATGGAACTTGGAGACCTCGAGCCGGCCGGCGCCGTAGACGAGGTTGGGGTCGAGCGGATCGGGGGCGACATAGCCGTATTCGCTCGCGCCGACGGGATGCCAGTCGCGGAAGGTGATGACGCCGTCGTTGCCGCGGCTGGCGATGCCGACCGAGCCACTCTCCTGCTGGCCGCTGTAGACGCGGTAGGGAAACGAGTTGTCCGCCGCCACATGATAGAGCTGGGCGACCGATTGGTTGTACCAGGAACTCCAGGTCAAGGC
>DATFUQ010000142.1:0-2671 GCA_035260745.1 Lacunisphaera sp.
CCCGCCGAGTTGCTCCACCGCGAATTTGAGTCCCAGAGCCCGCTGCACCGCATCAATCTCATCAACGAACTTCGCAACCTGCGGTTCGAGCAGCCCGGCGACTACTCCATTGTCATCGAGGTGGACGACGACCCCATTCTGGCCACCAGCCTGACGGTGAGCTGAGCGCAGAAGGTCACCACGAAATAGGACCAACGCAGCGAATCGCTACTGCCTTGCCAAAATCCCTTCCCCTTTTCGTGTCTTTTGTGTGTTTCGTCGTTAAACTGTTTTCTTCTTCGTGATGTCTTCCTCCTTCGAACTCATCGGCATCGGCAATCCCGTCATGGACCTGCTGGCGCACGTGCCCGAGTCGTTCATCGCGACCCACGTGGACGGCGAGAAAGGCGGCATGGTGTTGGTGGACGAACCGGACATGGCCCGGCTGCTTGGTAAACTTGACGTGCAGCTCGCGGTGACGCCCGGCGGTTCCGCTGCCAACGCCGTGCTCGGCGCCACCAAGCTCGGCCTCAAGACCACTTTCCTTGGCAAGCTCGGCGGCGACAAAACCGCGGAGGACTACCGCGCCAATTTCGTCGCCACCGGCGGCGACGGCTCGCGCTTCAAGCGCGCCACGCTGCCCAACGGCCGCTGCCTCGCGCTCGTCACGCCCGACGGCCAGCGCACGCTGCGCACCCACCTCGGCGCGGCCATGACGCTAAGCCCCGACGAGATCACCGTGGAGGACTTCCGCGGCGCCAAGCACGCCCACATCGAGGGCTATCTGCTCTTCAACCCCGCGCTCGCCGACAAGGTCGCGCGCACCGCCCGCGCCGCCGGCTGCACCATCAGCCTCGAGCTTTCGTCCTTCGAGGTTGTCAACGTCGCCCGCGACTGGATTCTCGCGCAACTGAAGGAAGGCGTGCACATCGTCTTCGCCAACGAGGACGAGGGCCAGGCGCTGTTCCAGAAAGACGCCTCCTACGACGCCTACGCCCGCAAGCTCGCCGGCTTCGGCGGCATTGCCTGCGTGAAGATCGGCAAGGACGGCGCGTGGATCGCGCAAAGCAAGGACCTTCACCGCATCGAGCCCGTCAAAGTGGCGCGCGTCACCGACACCACCGGGGCGGGTGACGCCTGGGCCGCCGGATTCCTCTATGGTTATTTGCGTGGTCTCTCTCTGCCTGGCGCCGGCGCGCTCGGCTCCGCCCTCGGGGCGGAATGCGTGCAGCACCTTGGTTCCGCCATTCCCGAGCTGCACTGGCCGCGGATGCGCGCCCTCGCCCAATCGCTAAAGTAGGGTGAATCCCTGCCGGGCCGGTTTCGCCGGCTTGCAGGAAACATTGGGCGGGGTGAGTGTCTCAACACAGCACCCCACGATGAAATCCGCCGGATTGCACCTGCTTTTTTTCGTCGTGGCCGGAACCTTGGCAGCGCAACCCGCCGAACCCGCCCCGCCCGCGAAAACTTCCGCCCGGCTGACGCAGGAGATTCGTTCCGCCCTGCCCAAGTATGTGGCGCCGCCGGAAAACAAGACCGGCACCACCGGGTCAGCCCCCCGGGATCCCGGGCTGCTCGTGCTGCCCACCGTCACCGTGCAAGAGAAGCGAATCCCCATGGACGATCCCGACACGTGGCTCGGCGAGCGCGTCATCCAGCAAAAAGCCATGGCCGCCTACAAGGCGTCGATGACGGATTTCGAGTGGTTCCTGAACAGCTGGCACATCCCGTTCCTCACACCGTCGGCTTCCGCGCGCGCCCGGGCGGCTTACAAAGAAAGCAAAATCCAAGCGGAACTCATCCGGCTGAACGGCCTCATCGAGACCGTCAAGCATGGCGACACCAAAGCCGGAGACCAGTTGCGAAAGGACTACAAGGACATGCAGGACGCCCAGGATTGGCAGGGCAGTCCGGCCGGCAGCGGCCGCCAAAAATAGAATCGGCAACCGGGCAACTTCCACGCTAATTGGGGTCTAAATAAGCACCATGAAACCCGCCCGCATCCTGCTCACCCTGCTCATCGTCGCCGGGCTGCGGGCCGACGACCCCGCCACCAAGCCGGCCGGGCGTTCGTCCGAAGTGCTGTCGAAAATGACCGACGTGCTGCCCAAGTATAATCCGCCCGCGCCGGTCGAGGCCAAGCCCGCCAACGCCCCCAACCCCGACGTGCTCGAGCTGCCGAAGGTTACCGTGACGCAGAAAAAGCGCCCGCGCCTCACCCCGGAAGTGATGATGACGCCCACGGCCTTCAACCAGAAGCTGGCCCACGACAACCTCAGCTCCTTCGACCGCGATTTCCTGAACAAATTCTCCCTGCCGGCGTGGTTCGGCGGCGTTTCCGCCGAGCAGCGCGCCCGCGAGGAATACGAGCGCCAGAAAAGGGCCGAGTTCATCAAGGATGTGGACAACATCGCCAAGGTGGCCGAGCAAATCGATCCCGCCAAGGCCAAGGCCTTGCGCGACGACGCGGCCAAGCCGTAGCCCCCTGCTCTGCTCAAGGTGGAGCCCGACCTGCGGGCGGGCTTTCTGAACGCGCCCGGAGGTCGCGTTCCACCCGAATCAATCCGCCGCCAGCAGCGCCTGCGCGATCCGCTCCCACTCCGCCGGCAGGTCGCCCGACGCGGCCGGCCGGCCGGCCCGGGCATACCAGTAGCCCGCGTTCAGCTCGTCGCCCTCCCGGCGGGGCCGAGGG
>DATFUQ010000143.1:0-6349 GCA_035260745.1 Lacunisphaera sp.
CACGACCTGACCAGGATCACCTTCGACACCGAGGCCAAGTGACGCGATGCGCCCGAATTCCCCCAGTGCGGTTTTTGTCTCGCTGATCCTCCACGGTTTCGCCGCCGCGGTCATCTTCGTGACGACGATGTTCGTGGCGCGGCAGGACAGGGTGGCGCCGGTGATCTTCGAACTGGTGGCTGGTCCGCCCACGGCGCCGGACGAACTGGTGGCGCCCGCCAAGGGCAACACCACCGCGCAGGTGACGCCCAAGCCGCAGGGGCAGGAGGCGAGGGCGAAGCCCGAGCCGGAAGTGGTGGAGAAAGCGCCGGTCAGGCCCGACCCGTCCATCGCCAGGGAACTCAAGCAATCCGAACGGGTGTCCTATCAGGAATATTTGAAGAAGCATCCCACGCCCAAGCAGTCCACGACGACCCCGCCGCGTCCCACCGCCAAGGTGCCGCGCATCGACGTGACGGGCATCGCCGGTGGGGTCGCGGGCGGATCGACCGCCAACACGCGCGGCGGGGGCGGCGGCAACGCGCTGACCCGCGAGGAGCACAGCCAGCTGGACACCTACATTTCCCTGCTCATCCAGGAATTGAAACGCGCCCACGAGCCGCCGCCCGGGGTGAACGATCTGTTCGAGGCGAAGGTGACCTTCGACATCACCGCCGGCGGCGCGATCATGGACCCGCGGATTTCCAAGTCATCCGGCGACAAAGCCTTTGACGAGTCGGTGCTCGAGGCCTTCCGGCGGGTGCGCTCCATCGGGCCGACGCCCAACCGGAAACCCGACACCTGGACGGTCACTTTCCGGATGCGGGAGGAGTGAGCCAAAAAATGCCGGTTAACCACGAAGAACACGAAGGGTCACGAAAAGATACTGATGTGTGTCATCCTGAACGAGGTGAAGGATCCAGAAGGACATTCGTAAACGGGAAGCATACCGGATTCTTCGCTGCGCCCGGAATGACAACCGGCGGAAATTGGTGGACCCTAGCGGGTTCGAACCGCTGACCTCCTCAATGCCATTGAGGCGCTCTACCAACTGAGCTAAGAGCCCGTAACCAATCTTCCGAAGGGCCTAAAAGTAGTTTTTGGCGGGTTAATGCAAGGACTTTTTCAACCCATGCAGGGCGCCTCAATTCGGCCCGTGCATGATGAGGGGCGGCTCCCCGCTGACGGCTCCGGCCTCGACCGCCTGCCGGGCGCGCTCGCGCCAATACTGCTCCTCCTGCTCCTGCCGGAGCGTCTGTTTGTATTCGGCATCGCCGGCGAAAAGGATGAACAGGAAGAGCACGCCCGTCATCTTCCAATCGAGGATGAAGAAGGCGATGCAGGCAAAGACCGGGGCCAGGATCTTGCTGATGAGGGCGGCCCACCACGTGGCTCGCAGGTAGGGCATTTGCGTGGCGAGCGTCGCGCGCAGGATCCGGCCGCCATCCATCGGGAAAACGGGCAGGAGGTTGAAGACACCCATCACCAGGTTCCAAAACCAGAGTTCGTCAACGAGGCTGTTGAACGAGTATCTGGGAACGTCCTCCGTGTTGATCAGGCCCCGCCAGACCGCGGCGAACAGCAGGGCGGCGATCAGGAAATTCACCGCCGGGCCGGCGATGGTGATGAGCAGTTCCTCCGCGGGCTTGCGCGGAATGCGGTCAAACTGGGCCATGCCGCCGATGGGCAGCAACAGGATGCGCGGCACGCGGACGCCATAGCGCCGCGCCGTGAGCGAATGGCCCAGTTCGTGCAGCACCACGCAGATGAAAAACGCCACGATCAGGGCGACGCTCCACAGCATGCCCGGCAGCTGCCCCTCAACCCAGCCCTCATAACCGACATAGCCGAGCAGTAACAAGAAGCTCGCGTGCACCGCGAGCTGGATGCCGAAGACCCGAAACAAGTTAATTGACCACCCTAGCATGGCGGGTAAGTAGAACCAGCTTTGCCCAAAGCGCTAATCATTTTGCACCACCACAAGCCGAGCCAATTCATTTGAACCACGAAGGACACGAAGAGACACGAATGGAGGCAATCCCATCACTGTCGGAAATTAGTGTTCATTAGTGTCCATTAGTGGTTTCTGATCCCACTGAGTCATGCCCGAATCCGCCACAGTTCCGCACATTCTGGTCGTCGATGACGACAAGGAGGTGCGCTATTCGCTCAACCGGGTACTTTCGTCGCAAAGCTACCAGGTGTCGGAGGCCCCCAGCGGCGAGGAGGGCGTGGCCGCCGTCAAGCGCTCGCCGCCCGACGTCGTGCTGCTCGACAACCGCATGACCGGCATGACCGGCCTCGAGACCCTGCAGCACATCCGCGCGGCCAACCCGCGGCAGCTGGTCATCCTCATGACCGCCTTCGGCACGGCGCAGACCGCCATCGAGGCGATGAAATTCGGCGCGTTCGACTACGTGGTGAAGCCCTTCGACCCGCCCAAGCTGCTGGCGCTGGTGGAGAGCGCGCTGCGCACGCAGGCCGACATCCGTTCCGCCGGCGGCGTGCAGCCGGTCATCAATTCCGAGGAACACAAGGAGGGCATCGTCGGCGCCTCCGCCCCGATGCAGCAGGTCTTCAAGGTCATCGGCCAGGTCGCCGCGAGCGACGTCACGGTGATGATCACCGGCGAGAGCGGCACGGGCAAGGAACTCGTCGCCCGCAGCATCCACCGGCACAGCCACCGCGGCGGCAAGCCGTTCGTGGCGGTCAACTGCTCGGCCATTCCCGAAAACCTGATCGAGAGCGAGCTGTTCGGCCACGAGCGCGGGGCGTTCACCGGCGCCACGGCGCAGCGACTGGGCAAGTTCGAGGCCTGCGACGGCGGCACCATTTTTCTCGACGAGATCGGCGACATGACGCCCGCCACCCAGACGAAGATCCTCCGCGTGCTGCAGGAGGGCGAGATCCAGCGCGTCGGCGGCTCCGAGACGCTCAAGGTCAACGTGCGCGTCATCGCCGCGACCAACAAGGACCTGGAGGCGCTGGTGAAGGCGAAGGAGTTTCGCGAGGACCTCTACTACCGGCTGAACGTCGTGCGGCTGCGGCTGCCGCCGCTGCGCGAGCGGGTGGAGGACGTGCCGCAGATCGTGGATTTCTTCCTGCAGAACCTGGCCAAGGGCAAGAAGACGAAGGCCCGCAAGGTCTCGCCCGAGGCGCTGGCCATCCTGTGCCGGCACAACTGGCCCGGCAATGTGCGCGAGCTGGAGAACATGGTCTACCGCAGCGCGGTCATCGCGCAGGGCGACGCGATCCTGCCCAAGGACCTGCCCGACGAGGTGCGGCAGAGCACCGCGATGGAGGCCCGGCCCGCCGGATTGGAAACATTGTTCGACCAGCTTTACCTGCAGCTCAAGACGACGCAGCCCGCCGACATGCTGGCCGTCGTAAAGACGGCGCTGGAGGCGCGGGACGCCGCGAGCAAGTCGGCTGAGACAGCGGCGGCGGCGCCCAAGCCGAAGAAGCCCGCGGCGAAGAAAAAGTAAGTGGAGGGCCCGCGTCCCTGCGGGCCGGGGATTGAGAACCTGTAGGGCCGGCGCTCGTCGCCGTGCCGACGTTCAATTGAAGAGTGGCCCCCCGACAAGCGGCGGCCCTACGTTTAAAACTCACCTATCCCCGTAGCCCTTCGGCTTCTTCAAGTGCCAGCGCCAGGCTGTTTCGACAATCGGCTCGATCGACATGAACTTTGGTTTCCAGCCGAGTTCCTTCTGCGCCTTGGCGGCGTTGGCGTAGAGCGCCGCGGGATCGCCCTCGCGGCGCGGGCCGTATTTCACCGGCACCTTGAGCTTGGTGATCTTCTCGACGGCCCGGATGACTTGCAGGACAGAGGTCGGTGTGCCGGTGCCGAGATTGTAGAACAGAGCTGCGCCGGGCTTCGCAAGTTTGTCAAAGACGGCGATGTGGGCGCGGCTGAGGTCGTCCACATGGACGTAGTCGCGCAGGCAGGTTTTATCGGGAGTGGGGTAGTCGGTACCGAAGACCTGCAGGGCGGGCCGAAGGCCCTGCGCCGCGCCGATGGCGAGCGGAATCAGGTGCGTCTCGGGGTCGTGGTCCTCGCCAATGCTGCCGTCCTCGGCGGCGCCGGCGGCGTTGAAATAGCGAAAGGCGGCGAAGCTGATGCTTTTGGCGTGGGCGAGGGCCTTGAGCGCGTTTTCCACGTCAAGCTTGGTCTGGCCGTAGGGATTGATGGGCGCCTGCAGCATGCCCTCGACGAGCGGGAGGCTGGCCGGCACGCCGTAGGTGGCGCAGGTCGAGGAGAAGACGAATTTGGTCACGCCGTGGCGCAGCATGGCGTCGAGCAGGGTGTAGGTGGCCGCGACGTTGTTGAGGTAGTATTTCAGCGGCGCGGTGACGGACTCGCCGACATAGCAGAACGCGGCGAAGTGCATGACGAGGTCGATGCGCCCGCCCTTGAAGATGCGGTCGAGGGCCGCCACGTCGGCCAGGCTGGTGTCGTGGAGCTGCACGCCCGCCGGCACGGCCGCGCGGTGGCCGTAGGCGAAATTGTCGAGCACGACGGGCTCGTGGCCCGCGGCGATGAGCTGGCGGACGCAATGACTCCCGATGTAACCGGCTCCGCCGGCGACGAGTATTTTCATGTCCCAGACTTGTATTGCTTTTCGATTTCCGATGGCTAGGCAAATCTGCTCCTTTCGGAGAACACGCATGAAGCAAACCCGCATCGTCATCACCGGGGTGGGGCTCACCGCCCCGAACGGCAACTCCCTGCCGGAGTTTCGCAAAAACCTGCTGAACGGCGTGTCGGGCATCACCGAGATCGACGTGCGCTACATGGGCCGGCACCCCGCCGGCATGTGCACCTTCGATCCGCTGAAATACCAGAAGAAGAAGGACGTCCGGATCGGCACGCGGGTGGGGAGCATCAGCATCTATTGCGCCCGGGAGGCGCTGGCGGACAGCGGCATCAAATTCGAGGCCCGCGACAAAAGCCGGGTCGGCATCTATCTCGGCATCACCGAGCACGGCAACGTCGAGACCGAGAACGAGGTCTACAACATCTCGCAGTTCAAATACGACACGAAGTTCTGGACGCACCACCACAACCCCCGCACGGTGGCCAACAACGCGGCGGGCGAGGTGTCGATGAACCTCGGCATCACCGGGCCAGCCTACACCATCGGCGCCGCCTGCGCCGCCGGCAACATGGGGCTGATCCATGCCGCGCAGATGCTGCGGCTCGGCGAGGTGGATCTGGCGCTGGCCGGCGGGGTGAGCGAGAGCCCGCAGACCTTCGGGATCTTCGCCGGCTTCAAGAGCCAGAACGCGCTCGCGGCCCACGCTGACCCGACGAAGGCCAGCCGGCCGTTCGACAAGGCGCGCAACGGCATCGTGATTTCCGAGGGCGGCTGCATCTACACCATCGAGCGGCTGGAGGATGCGCGGAAGCGCGGTGCGAAAATTTACGGGGAGATCGCGGGGTATTGCGTGAATTCCGACGCCACCGACGCCGTGCTGCCCAACCCCGAGCGGCAGGCGGAGTGCGTGCGCAAGGCGATCGCCAACGCCGGCATGACCGTCGAGGACATCGACATCGTCAACACCCACGCCACCTCGACGCCGCAGGGCGACATCCAGGAATGTGTCGCCCTCGCCGAGGTTTTCAAGAGCCGGAGCACGCCGCCGCACATCAACAACACCAAGGGCTTCATCGGCCACGCGATGGGGGCGGCCGGGGCGCTCGAACTGGCGGGAAACCTGCCCAGTTTTGACGACCTCATCGTGCACCCGACGATTAACGTCGATGAGCTTGACCCGCAGTGCGATATACCCGGCCTGGTCATCAACCGGCCCCGGGCCGCAAAACGGGTTGACGCTATCCTGAATAATTCCTTTGGTATGCTCGGAATTAACTCCACGCTCGTTATCAAGCGGTTTGTGGCTTAACTCCCCCCATCAACATGACCAAAGACAACTGCAAGAAGCTGGTTATCGACATCATTTCCGACATCGCCCCCGACGAGGACCTCAGCGCCATCAAGCCTGACATTCGCCTGCGCGACCAGCTGCAGCTGGATTCCATGGACTTCCTGGACATCGTGATGGAACTGCGCAAGCGCCACAACATCGAGGTGCCCGAGGCCGACTACGCCCAGCTGGCGTCGCTCGAGAGCTGCGCGGAATACCTGACGCCGAAGTTCCAGGCCAAGGCTTGAGTTAAGCCGATGCGGCTGACCGGGAGTGCGTCGGACACCGCCGCATGAAAGACTCCCATTACGACGTGGCCATCATTGGCGCCGGCATGTCCGGCCTGGCCGCCGGCATCCGGCTGGCGCACTTCGGCCGGAAGGTGTGCATCTTCGAGCGGCACAACACGCCCGGCGGACTGAACAGCTTCTACAGTTTCGACGGC
>DATFUQ010000144.1:0-7716 GCA_035260745.1 Lacunisphaera sp.
ATCTCGCGCGGCCAAAGATTGCTCGCCACGCTGACCACGCCCCTGGCGCCGACCGCCATGAAGGGGAGGGTGAGGCTGTCATCGCCGCTCAGCACGGTGACGGAGTCGCCGAGGGCCGAGATGATCTGGTCGACCCGGTCCACGCTGCCGCCGGCTTCCTTGATGTGGGCGACATGGGGATACCTGGCGCGAAGCCGTTCAATGACGTTAACGCCGATTTCCACGCCGCAACGGCCGGGGATGGAGTAGAGGATGATGGGCTTGTCCGTGGCCTCGGCGATCCGGCCGAAGTGCTGGAAAACGCCTTCCTGGGTCGGACGGTTGTAATAAGGCGCGACGAGCAGCATGCCATCGGCGCCGGCGTCGTCGGCCGCCTCGGTCAGATCGATGGCCTCCCGGGTGGAATTGGAGCCCGTGCCCGCGATGACCGGCACACGGCCGCGGGCGGCCTCGATGGTGCAGCGGATGATGTCGAGGTGCTCCTCGTGGGTGACGGTGGGCGATTCGCCGGTGGTGCCGACCGGCACCAGGCCGCTGATGCCGCCTTTGATCTGGAACTCCACCAGCTTGCGCAGCTCGCCATAGGCGACCGCGCCATGCCGGAAGGGCGTGACCAGGGCGGTGTAGGTGCCGGTGAAGCGACGATTCATAGGAAAGTTACCTTGAACGATGGAAAGAGACGCTGTAGGGAAAGCACAGCTTTAAAGCCGGTTCACGCATAAAATCCCATGAGCACGACACTTCACACTGAAATTGTTAACGATCTGCTTAAACTGGCCGTCGAGAGCGGCGCCAGCGATATCGTGATCAAGTCGGAGAAACCCGGCTATCTCCGCATGGGCGGCCGGCTCCGGCCGGTCGAGATGGACCCCATCACCTGCGAAACCGCGCAGTCCTGGGTGGACGAGCACGTCCCCCGGATCTTCAAGGACAAATGGGAGAAGGACGCCCAGGTGGACTTTGCCTACGCGGCGGACGACATCGGGCGTTTCCGCGTCAACGGCTTCCACCAGCGGGGCTTGGTCAGCATCGTTTTCCGTCATATCAAGAGCCGCCCGCCGACCTTCGAGGAACTGAAAATCGAGTCCGCGACCCTGATCAAAATGGCGCAGGCCAAGGACGGCATCCTGCTCGTCTGCGGCGCCACCGGCTCGGGCAAGAGTTCCACCATGGCCGCCATGCTGAACTGGATCAACCAGAACATGGACAAGCACATCGTGTCCATCGAGGACCCGATTGAATACACCTTCAGCGATGACAAGTGTCTTTTCCAGCAGCGCGAAATCGGCCTCGACGTGCCCAGCTTCGAACTGGCGATCAAGTCCGTGCTGCGCCAGAACCCCGACATCATCCTCATCGGCGAAATGCGCGACCGGGAGACCTTCGAGACCGCCATCTCGGCCGCCGAGACGGGCCACTTGGTCATCTCGACCATGCACGCCGCGACGGTGAAGCAGTCGCTGACCCGTTTGTTCGAGTTTTTCCCGCCCGAGCAAATCGAGCAGGCGCGCCGGCAGATCGCCGGCACGCTCCGGGGCTTCATCTGCCAGAAGCTGATCCCCGCTTTGGAAGGCGGCGGGCGTTTCGCGGCGCACGAGATCCTCATTGCCGACGCCACGGTGAGCAACCTGATCCTCGACGGCAACAATGACAAGATCCAGCAGCTCCTGGAATCGAGTTCCGACGGCGGCTCCAAGTCCTTCAACAAGGATCTCTACCGGCTCATCAAGGAGGGCAAGATCAGCAAGGCGGACGGCATGCGCTTCTCGCCGAATCCGCCGGCCCTCGAGATGAACCTGAAGGGCATCTTCTTCAAGACCTGATGGCCTGGCGCACCGGCGCTGGCGGAAGACGATAAATACTTCCGCCATTGAAGAATTTTAGGGCTTGGTTTTTGGGCGGCTGGCCGGTTTAACCGCCCTTTACTCTATGTCACTCGCGCTTATTTTCGCCGGGCAGGGCGCCCAAAAGGTGGGCATGGGCAAGTCGCTTTACGACGGCTCGGCCGCCGCCCGCGCCCTCTACGACGAGGCCAGCCGCGTGCTGGGCTGGGATCTGGCGAAAATCAGCTTTGCCGGCCCGGAAGCCGGGCTGACCCAGACCAAGGTTTGCCAGCCGGCGCTCCTGGTGCACGGGCTCGCCGTGATGGCGGCCCTGCGGGAGAGGGGCAAGCTGCCCGAAGTGAAATTCGCGCTGGGCCTGAGCCTGGGCGAGGTCACGGCGCTGACCGCGGCCGGGGTGTTTGATTTTTCCACCGGCCTCAAGGTGGTCGCCGAGCGCGGCCGGTTGATGCAGCTGGCTTGCGAGAAAACCACCGGAGGCATGGCGGCGGTCATCGGCGAGGAACGCGCGAAGGTCGCGGAACTCTGCAAGGAGTTTGGCGTCGAGACGGCCAATTTCAACGCACCCGGCCAGATCATCATCTCGGGCGAGAAGTCCAAGGTCGAGGCGGCGGTCACCGCGGCGAAGGATCGTGGCCTGAAAAAGGCTGTGCCGCTCAATGTCGCCGGCGCCTACCACAGCCGTCTGATGGAACCGGCGCGCGCGGCCTTTGCCGCGTATCTTGCGGGCGTGTCGTTCAGCCGGCCGAAGTTCGCCGTCTTCAGCAACACCACGAGTCAGGCTGTCACCGAGCCGGCCCAAATCCGCGAGGCGCTCGTCCGCCAGATCGTGTCGCCCGTGCTTTGGGAGGACTGCATGCGCCATTGCGCGGCGGCCGGGGCGACGGAATTCTGGGAATGCGGCCCGGGCGGGGTGCTCGCCGGCCTGGCCCGCCGCACGGAGAAATCGTGGACCGTGAAAAGCTTCGCCGAACTGACCGAACTGCCCGCCTAAGTGAAAGACGCGCCCCTCACTCGCAATTTCTGCATCATTGCCCACGTCGACCACGGCAAGACGACGCTGTCCGACCGGCTGCTGGAATACACCAGCACGATCACGAAGCGCGTGATGACCGACCAGCACCTCGACTCGATGGATCTCGAGAAAGAGCGGGGCATCACGATCAAGATGCACCCGGTGACGATGACCTATCCGGCGAAGGACGGGAAAACCTACAAGCTGAACCTCATGGACACGCCCGGCCACGTGGACTTCGCCTACGAGGTCTCGCGCTCGCTGGCGGCGTGCGAGGGCGCGCTGCTGCTCATCGACGCGGCGCAGGGCGTCGAGGCGCAGACGGTGGCGAACGCGCACCTGGCCTTTGCGCAGGGTCTCAAGGTCATCCCGGTCATCAACAAGATCGACCTGCCCAGCGCCAATCTCGAGCTGTGCACCCGGCAGTTGGAGGACATCCTGACCATTCCGGCCGAGGAGGCCATTCTGGCCAGCGGCAAGTCTGGCATCGGCATTCTCGAGATTCTGGAGGCCATCGTGACCCGGGTGCCACCGCCGCGGTGGACCGATTACCCGACGACGCGCATGCTGGTGTTTGACTCGAAATACGACTCGTATCGCGGCGTCATCTCGCACGTGCGGGTTTTTTCCGGCACATTCCGGGCCGGGGAGATGATGATGCTCATGAGCTCGGGCCAGAAATCCGAGATCAAGGAGGTCGGCATGTTCCACCCGGGCATGATCAAGTGCAAGGAACTCGGGCCCGGTGACGTCGGCTACATCGTCAGCAACATCAAGAGCGTCGAGGAGATCAAGGTCGGCGACACCGTCACGCACGCCAACAAGCCGGCGGCCGAGATGCTGCCGGGCTACAAGGAGGTGCGGCCGATGGTCTATTGCGGCCTGTACCCGCTGGAATCGGATGACTACGAGAAACTGAAGGTCGCCATCGGCAAGCTGCGGCTGAACGACTCGTCGCTGATCTACCAGAACGAGACCTCGGTCGCGCTCGGGTTTGGTTTTCGCTGCGGCTTTCTCGGCCTGCTACATATGGAGGTCGTGCAGGAGCGCATCCGGCGCGAGTATGACGTGGAGATCATCTCGACCTACCCGAGCGTGGTCTACAAGGTAAAGAAGCATGGCGGCGAGGTCATCGAGGTGGACAATCCCATCAACCTGCCGGACCCGGGCACGATTTTGGAAATCAGCGAGCCGACCATCAAGGCGTCCATCCACATCCCCAACGAGTTCTTGGGCGACATCATGGGCCTGGTGATGGAGAAGCGCGGCAGTTGCGACCACACGACCACGCTGGACGGCGCACGGGTCATGCTCGACTGCACGCTGCCGCTCAACGAAATCCTCGTCGATTTCAACGACCGCCTGAAGAGCATCACCCGCGGCTACGGCTCCATGGATTACGAGCTGGGCGAGTATCGCACCTCGGACCTCGTGCGCATGGACATCCTGGTCAACGGCGACCCGGTGGACGCCTTCGCCAGCATCGTGCACCGCAGCAAGGCGGAAGGGCAGGGGCGCACCCTCTGCGAAAAGCTGGCTGCCATCATCCCGCCGCAGATGTTCAAGATCGCGGTGCAGGCCGCCATCGGCGGCAAGATCATCGCCCGCGACAACGTCCGCGAGATGCGCAAGGACGTGACGGCAAAGTGCTATGGCGGCGACATCTCCCGCAAACGGAAGTTGCTCGACAAGCAGAAGGAGGGCAAAAAGAAGATGAAACAAATCGGCCGCGTTTCGATCCCACCAGATGCCTTTATCCAGGTTTTGAAGACCAACAGCTGACCCCTCATGTTCACTTTCCTTTACTCCGAGCAGAAAAAGATGCGGCAGAACGCTGAAAACTGGCTCGAGGTCGCCGACCGCGTCCACAAGTTCCGCCGCGACCTGCTCACCGACGGGCAGAACCAGAAGCTGCTGACGGCGGCCGGGACGGTGAAGCAGCGGCTGAAGGAGCGGGCGGATGCCAGCAAGCTCAAGCTGGCGATCGAATCGCTGGAGGGCGTCTTGCGGGACACGGGCGGGCGGCTTTACCCGGTTTCCTCGATGATCGAGAACGTCGAGTTCTTCGTCGTCGCGGCCATCGTCATCCTCGGCCTGCGGGCGTATTTCGTGCAGCCGTTCAAGATCCCGACCAATTCGATGTGGCCGACGTATTACGGCCAGACCCACGAGACCGACGCCCCGGGGGAGAACCCCGGCATCCTGAGCAAGGTCTGGCGCCTGGCCACCCTGGGCGCGTGGCATTACCAGGTCAATGCACCCGCGGATGGCGAGTTGCTGCTGCCGGTGTTTTCCGACGGCCGCGTGGCCTTCACCCAAAAACCGGGCCGGAAGTTTTTCATTTTTCCCACCACTGAGCGCGAATACACCTTCTCCGTCGGCGGCCTGACCGCCAGCGTGACCATTCCCGGCTCCGGCACGAGCACGGAGGATTTCAAGATGGAAAAGGCACTTGGTGACATGCTCAGGCAGCATGCGGTTTTGCCAAGGGTAAGCCAGGAAATGGACGGCTTGGTGAACGGACGGAGGAACGCCGCCTTGGAGAACTCCACGATGATTGTGACTTTCGAGGGTCGGAAATATGAAAAGCGGATCAATTGGGTTCCCACCGGCCGCATGGTTAAAAAAGATGAACCGATCATGTCTTTCGATCTGCTGACCGGTGACATGCTCTTCGTGGATCGGATCAGCTTCAATTTCATCCGTCCCCAGGTCGGGCAGGGATTCGTTTTCCAGACCCAGAACATCCCGGATATCGGCACCGACCAGTATTTCGTCAAACGGCTCGTCGGCACCCCGGGGGATGTGCTGGAGATCAAGGAGCCCGTCCTGTGGCGCAACGGCCAGCCTATCACCGGCGGCGAGGCCTTTTCGCTTAACGCCAAGCGTACGCCCCCATATCGCGGTTACTTTTATCCGACGCCGGGCAATGCGAAATACCTCGGTCAGGGCGAGGAGCTCAAAATCCCTCCCGGGCGCTTTTTTGCGATGGGGGATAATTCATTGGAAAGCGCCGACAGCCGATACTGGGGCTTTGTGCCGGAGAAGGACGTCGTGGGCCGGCCGCTGTTCATCTATTATCCGCTGACCAAGCGCTGGGGCCCGGCCAAATAGGCCTGGTGAGCCGTGGATTGGCTCACGTTAGTCGATGCCTAATGCGCACAATAGATATTATGTCTCATATATATCTGCGCTGAATACGAACTACTTAGGCTAGATTCAGGAACACCTGTATCTCCTGCAGGCATTCCTGCCCTTCATCCTCGAGCACATAGTGCCCGGCTTCTTCAAAATAGTCGGCATTGGCCCCGGGCAGCATCACCCGCCACCGATTGTAGTAATACCGGGTGAAGCAGAAATCTTGGCCACCCCACAGAATCCTCACCGGGTGGTCGCGCAGGAGCATCAGCTTCCGCTCCACTTCGGCCAGGGTCTTGTCGCTGGTGCTGCCCTGACCCGTTGGAATATCCGCGACGAACCGGTGCGTGGCGATCCGGTTGGCCCAATTGTCGTAGGGATACAAATAGCCGCGCTTGACCTCCGGACTCAGCGGCCTGGTGACCGCCATCCAAGTCGCGGGCCAGGCAAAGCCGTTTAAGCTCCGCACCAGCCATTCGCCCAGCCCGGGAATCCGGCACAGCCGGATGCGCAGCGGTATCCGGGTATCGGCAAAGGCGGCGGTGTTCAGGATGACCACCCGGCCGAGTTGCTCCGGCTTGGCCAGCGTAGCTCCAAGTCCGATCGGCCCGCCCCAATCGTGCACGACAAGGTGAATCTTCCTCAAATTCAGGCTGTCGAGCAGCGCCCGGAGGTTCTTGATGTGCTCGCCGAGCGTGTAATTGAACCCCTGCGGCTTGTCCGACAGCCCGCAGCCGAGATGATCCGGCACGATGCAGCGGATCTTCCCGCGCAAGCCCCGCACCACGTTCCGGTAATAAAACGACCAAGTTGGGTTGCCATGGATCATCACGACCGCCTCGTCGCCCTCGCCCTCGTCCAGATAACTCATCTGTCCGCGCCCGGTATCGAACCGTTTCGGTTCAAACGGATACAGCGCGCGCAGCCAGTCTGGCAGTGGCGCTTGCATCACCATTCCACCGCCAGCATCAGGCAGTTGATGCCGCTGCCGATGCCGAGCAAAGCGGCCTTGTCGCCGGGCTTCAGCGCCCCACCTCCGGCCGCCAGCGCCAGCGCCGTCGGCAGTGCGGCCGAGCCGGTGTTGCCGAGTGTTTCAAAGGTGGAAAAGTCCTTCCCCAGATCCAGCCCGACGGTCTCGTAGAGTTTCCGGCGGTGCATGCTGCCGACTTGGTGGCAGATAAAGCGCTGCGGCGTCGCCCGGGTCCAGCCGGTCTCCTGCTCGAACAGTTTCCAGGTCTCCACGGCCACTTCCACGCCCGCCAGCAGGAGTTGTTCGGAGTCGGTCTGCATGGAAAGCCCCTCGCCGGCGGTGTCGCCCTGACAAAGCTCGCTGTGCTGCGTCGCGGACAGAAACGCCCCGGCCCGCAGCCGGTGCTTGGGTGCGCCGTTCGGCAGCATGTCCTCATGGCAGACAATCGCCGCCACTGCTCCCGAGCCGATGGTCAGGTTGGCGAAGAACGGCTTGATGTCGTTCCGGTTCAGCGGTGCGGCCAGCAGGTGCTGGATCGTCTGCTCCACCAGCGGCCGCCCGTTCTCCCCCGCCACGACCATGCCGCAACGGATCTGCCCGGCATCGATCATCGCACCGAGCGTCACCAGCCCGTTGAGAAATCCCAGGCAGGCGTTCGAAAGGTCGAAGATCTGCGCGTGCGGCCCCAGCCCGATCTTGTGGTGGGCGAACGAAGCCGTGGCGGGCTCGAGCATGTCGCGCGACACGGCGCA
>DATFUQ010000145.1:0-2150 GCA_035260745.1 Lacunisphaera sp.
CTCCTGCTTCCACTCAAGGCCGGCCTTCTCGCCCCAGACCCGGATGTTCAGGTTGTTCTCCTCGCCGACGGAAATCTGCGAGGCGTGCAGCACGCCCTTGGCACCGCCGCGGTAGCGCAGGAGGATGTTGCCGTCGTCGTCGAGCTTCCGGCCTGGCACAAAGCGGGTGAGGTCGGCGCACAGCTCGGCGATGTGCAGGCCGGTGATGTAGCGCGCCAGGTTCTCGGCGTGCGTGCCGATGTCGCCCATGGCGCCGGCCGCGCCGCTTTTCTTCGGGTCAGAGCGCCACGCCGCCTGCTTCTGGCCCGTGGCCTCGAGCCGCGTGGACAGCCAGCCCTGGGGATATTCCACCACGACCTTGCGGATCTTGCCCAGCTTGCCGGAGCGCACCAGCGCGCGCGCCTGCTTCACCATGGCGTTGCCCGTGTAGTTGTGCGTCAGGACGAAGACCTTCTTAGTTTTCTTCACGATCGCCGCGAGCCGCTTCGCCTCGGCAAGGTTGAGTGTGATGGGCTTGTCGCAGACGACGTTGAAACCCTTTTCGAGGAACAGTTTCGCCGGCGGGAAGTGCTGGTGGTTGGGCGTGACGATGACGACGAAGTCGAGCCGCTCGCCGGCCGGCCGCCGGGCCTCGGCGCGCGCCATTTCCTGGTAGCTGCCGTAAACGCGCGCCGGATCGAGATGCAGGTCGGCGCCCGAGGCGCGCGAGCGGGCGGCGTCGCTGGAAAAGGCACCGGCCACGAGTTCGGCCTGGCCGTCCATCCGGGCGGCGATGCGGTGCACGGCGCCGATGAAGGCGCCACGGCCGCCGCCGATCATGCCAAAGCGAAGTTTGCGGTTCATTGGTTTTTTTTGTCAAAGGCCGCGTCGAAGGCCACGGTGCTGCGGGCAAAGTCCAGTTTGCGCACGAAGGCCGCCGCCTCCGTGGCGCCGTGCACGCGATCCATGCGGATGTCCTCCCATTCCACGGAGAGCGGGCCCGCATAGCCGGCGTCGTTCAGCGCCATGATGATGTCCTCGAACTTGATGTCGCCGCGACCGGGCGAGCGGAAATCCCAGAAGCGCCGTGCGTCGCCGAAGCCCGCATGGCCGCCGAAGACGCCGACCGTGCCGTCGCCGTGGCCCCACCACACGTCCTTCACATGCATGTGGAAGATACGGCGGCCGAGCGCCCGGATAAAGCCGACGTAGTCCACACCCTGATAGCCGAGGTGCGAGGGATCGTAATTGAATCCAAAGCGCTTGTGCCCCTTGACCGCCGCCACCGCGCGCTGCGCCGTGGCCGTGTCGAAGGCGATCTCGGTCGGGTGCACCTCGAGGGCAAAGTTGACGTTCAGCTGGTCGAAGGCCTCGAGGACCGGGCCGAAGCGCTTGGCGAAATCCTGGAAGCCGCGCTCCCAGTATTCAGCGGAGGTCGGCGGGAAAGCGTAAATCGAATGCCAGATCGACGAGCCGGTGAAGCCGTTGACGACCGCCGCCTTGCCGGCGGATTTGCCGGACTTCGCGTTGAAGAACGCCCGCGCCGCCTCGCCGGTGGTGATCATTTTCTTGGCGGCGCGCCGGCGCACGCCCTCGGGCTCGCCATTGCCCCATACGTCGGCGGGGAGGATCGCCTTGTGCCGCTCGTCGATCAGGTCGCACACGGCCTGGCCGACGAGGTGGTTGGAGACGGCGTGGCACGCCAGGCCGTGGTCCTGCAGCAGCGCCCACTTTTCGCGGCAGTATTTTGCGGACGAAGCGGCGGCATCGACGTCGAAGTGGTCGCCCCAGCAGGCGAGCTCCAGGCCGTCGTAGCCCATTTTCTTCGCGAGCGGTGCGAGTTTCCCGAGGGGCAGGTCGGCCCACTGGCCGGTGAACAACGTGACGGGTCTGGGCATGGCGGGAGCGGGTCGAAGCTGGGGTTAAGGAAGCGTGTCTACCCTCAACTAAAAAGTGCCCGACGCCAAGTCAGCTCTTCGCGAGGATGGACTCAATCTTCGCCAGCTTGGCCGCAGCCAGACGGTGGCCAGCTGGGCGAGCCCGGCATGGATGTCGTCGATCTGCGCCACCTTGCTGGCGTCGCTGAAGACGGTCGTGGTCTCCGGCCGGCATGAGCGCCGGCATCGATCTGGCGATTGCCTGGTGGAAAAAGACCTGGGCGCGGAGATCGC
>DATFUQ010000146.1:0-2801 GCA_035260745.1 Lacunisphaera sp.
CCGAGCTGATGCTGCGTTTCAGCGAATCAGTGTCGTTTGACCACCGGCTCGCCCCGTTTGACATCCAGGGGAGCAAGGCCCACTCGGCCATGCTCGCGAAGGTCGGCCTCATCTCGAAAAGGGAGCGCGACGCCATCCACCGCGGGCTCGACGCCATCGGGCGCGAGATCGCCGCCGGAAAATTCAAGTGGCGGACGAAGTTCGAGGACGTGCACATGAACATCGAGCAGGCGCTGACCAAACGCGTGCCCGCCGCCGCCAAGCTGCACACCGCCCGCAGCCGCAACGACCAGGTCGCGACCGACATGCGGCTCTATTTCAAGGCCGCGTGCGCGGACCTCATCGAAAAGATCACCGCGGCCCAGCGCGCCATTCTCCGGATTGCAGAGAAAAACCGCGACGTGCTCATCCCCGGCTACACGCACCTGCAGCGGGCGCAGCCGGTGTTTCTGGCGCATCATTTGCTGGCTTACCTTGAAATGCTGTCACGCGACGCCGGGCGTTTCGCCACCGTGGCTGATCACGCCAACTGGTGTCCGCTCGGCTCCGGCGCCATCGCCGGCACGACCCTGCCCATCGACCGCGAGTTCACGGCCAAGCTGCTCGGCTTCGTCGACGAGGCCGGCCGGCCGCGGCCGACCCGGAACAGCATGGGCGCGGTCAGCGACCGCGACGTGTTCATCGAGTTCGCCGCCGCCTGCGCGCTGGCCGGCGTGCATTTCTCCCGCATCGCGGAGGATCTTATCCTGTGGGCCACCCACGAATTCGACTTCATCGAGCTGCCCGATGCGTTCTGCACGGGCTCGAGCCTGATGCCACAAAAGAAGAATCCCGACTCGCTGGAGCTGCTGCGCGGTAAGTCAGCGCGGCTGCAGGGCAACCTGCACACGCTGCTGGTGCTCGTGAAGGGCCTGCCGCTGACCTACAACCGCGACCTGCAGGAGGACAAGCCGCCGGTGTTCGACAGCCACGACCAGACTGCGCTCTGTCTCGAGGTGCTCGCGGCCACGGTCGCGGGCCTGAAGGTGAACCGTTTCAAGTGCGCCACGGCGGTGGCCGATCCCGCGCTGCTCGCGACCGACCTGGCGGACTATCTCGTGCGGAAGGGAGTGGCTTTCCGCACAGCCCACCACGCCGTCGGCGCGGTGGTGAAGCTGGCGGACAGGAAGGGCGTCACCCTCGATCGGCTCACGCTCGCTGAGGTGAAGTCGGTGCATCCCGCCTTCAAACCCGGCTGGAGAAAGTCATTTGATTTGCGTTCGGCTATGGCGCGGCGCACCGGCACGGGCATGCCCGGCCCGGCGCAGGTGACACGGCAGCTGGCCCGCTGGCGGAAACTGCTGGGTTGAACCGGCGGCCCGCCACGGCGGATAATGCCGCCCGTGCTTTCCTTTGCCCATCCGCTGCTTTCCGAGAAAAACGATCCTGAACTGTATCCTTATCGGCGAGGGTTGTATTTCGCGTTCTACAACGCGCTGAACTGGCAGGTCGCCACGGGCACACCGACCGTGCTCTTCATGGCCTACCTCGGCGCGGATTCCTTCCAGACCGGGCTGGTTTACGGCTGGCCGCTGTTGCTCACGCCCGTGCAGGTGTTCGCGACCGTCCTGTTGCCGCGGCTGGGCTTCAAGCGCCTGACGATGGCGGGATGGGGCGCGCGCAGCTGGTTCCTGCTCGTGCCGCTCGGCCTCACGCTGCTGGCCCGGCTGGGCGGCACGGCGCCGTGGATGGTTTATGCGATGGTGGCGGCGATGTTTGCCTACTCACTCAGCCGGTCGGTGGGCGCGGCGGCCATCACCACCTGGCTGCAGGGGCTCGTGCCGGAATCGGTGCGCGGACGCTACTGGTCGACCGACCAGATCATGGGCGGCACGGGATCGGTCGGCACCCTGGTGTTGTGCGCGGCGTGCTTCACCTGGCTGCCGCAGTCGTGGGCGTTTTTCCTGCTCTACGCCTTCAGCATCACCGGGGCGTGGCTGGCGTTGCGCTGCCTGCGGGCCCTGCCCGACATCGAGCGACCCACGGTGATGAGCCTCGCCAAGATCCGGGCGGACACGCCGCGGCACCTGTTCGGGCCCGGCCCTTTCCGCCCGTATCTCTGGCTGGCGGTGTTTTTCTGCGTCGTCGCCACGCCGCTGGTGCCGTTCGGCGCCTATTACCTCAAGGCGGTTGCGGGCATTTCGCCAGCGAACATCATGGGCTACACGGTGGTGCAGTATGCCGGGGTAATCGGAGGCAACTGGTTCATGCGTTCCCGGATCGACCGCACCGGGGTCAAACCGTTTTTCCGCTTGTTGTTCGGCTTGTTCGCGGTCGTCGCCGCCGGCTGGCTCGTGTGCCTGCAATGGACGTCGCTCCTGCCCTGGGTGATGCCGGGTCTGTATTTCCTGCTCGGGGCGGGCTCGGGCATGTTCACCGCGGCCAACGCCAGCTACCTGGCGAAAATCCTGCCGGTGCAGGAACGCGCCCTGCCGGTCTCGCTGCATGGCGCGCTGAGTTACTTCACGGGTGGCCTGGCGCCCGTGGTGTGGGGTCTCCTCCTGAAGGGCGGCGGCCCGGTGCCCTCGGTGAACCTCGTGATCTTTCAGTGGTTCTTTGTCGTCACCCTCGCCGGCACGCTGATGCTCGTCGTGCTGGTCAATCAACTCGAGGAAAAGGCCGGCCACGTCGATCCGCTTCTCGATGGAGGCTGGCTGTTCCGCCCGTTCCGGGTGGTGACCTACCTCGTCAACCTCGCCGAGCCGGCCCCGCCGCCGGTCAAGCCCCGCGACCCTCCGCAACGATAGGCTCGCTGCTTGCGC
>DATFUQ010000147.1:0-11588 GCA_035260745.1 Lacunisphaera sp.
GTCACCGGCGTGCCGATCAAGTTCATCGGCACCGGCGAAAAGACGGCGGACTTCGAGCCGTTCCATCCGGACCGGCTCGCCTCGCGCATCCTCGGCATGGGCGACGTGGTGTCGCTGGTCGAGAAGGTGCAGGAGAACATCGACCAGCAGGAGGCCGAGCGCATGGCGGAGAAGATGCGCAAGGCGGACTTCAACCTGGAGGACTTTCTCGCGCAGATGCAGCAGGTGAAGAAGATGGGCTCGATGCAGTCGCTGATGGGCATGATGCCCGGCATGAGCGGCGTGCAGCTGCCCGACGATTCGGAAAAGCAGATGAAACGCACGGAGGCGATCATCCAGTCGATGACCATCCAGGAACGCCGCAAACCGGCCCTGCTCAACGGCCGGCGCCGGATGCGCATCGCGGCCGGCGCGGGCGTCCAGGTTCTCGAGGTCAACCAGCTCATCAAGCAGTTCGAGCAGATGCAGAAAATGATGAAGATGATGAAGGGCGGGAACCAGAAGAAGCTCATGCGCCAGATGGAAGCGATGAAGGGCAGGGGCGGGATGCCGGGGTTCTGAGAACTCAAAGGTGGAAGCGCGGCCTTCCGCCTTCGCCAAGGCTAGGGCGGACAGGCCGGACGCGCTTGAACCCACTATCGGACTCAACCCTTTCCCCTGTTGCGAAAATGTGACTCGCGCTCCAGTCTCGCTCTCATGCTTTCCTCCCGTCGTCCCCCGCTCAGCGCTGCTCTTGTCCTCTGCCTCGCCCCGGTATTCGCGCCGGCCGCAACCTATTTCCCGCCCCGCGGCGAATGGGAGCACCACCGCCCGGAGCTGGCGGGCATGGATTCCGCGCGACTGCAACAGGCGATTGATTTTTCCATCGCGCATGAGAATCCGCATACGAAGGACCTAGCCGTGGAATTGAAAGAAACTTTTGGCGCACAAGAGCCCCGGTGGAAACTCCTCGGTCCGACCCAGCCTCGCGGCGGCATGACCGGCCTCATCATCCGCCACGGCTACGTCGTAGCGCAATGGGGCGAGCCGGACCGCGTGGATATGACGCACAGCGTGACAAAGACCTTCCTCACGACGCTCACCGGTCTGGCGTGGCAGCGCGGCCTGATTCACGATATCGGCGACCACCCGAAGGACTACCCGCCACTCGCCAGCCTGTTCGCCGGCGAACACAACGCCGCCATCACATGGGAGCACCTGCTGCGACAGACCAGCGACTGGTCCGGAACGCTCTGGGGCATTCCAGATTGGGCCGACCGTCCGGTCGGGGCCACGCCGGCAAACCATCCCAACCGCCCGATGCACGAGTCGGGCACATTCTATAAATACAACGATGTCAGGGTCAACCTGCTCGCCTTGACCACGCTCTATGTCTGGAAGCGGCCGCTACCGGACGTTCTGCGCGATGAGGTGATGAATCCCATCGGCGCGTCTGACACCTGGCGCTGGCACGGATATGGCAACTCCTGGGTCGAGATCGACGGCCAGCGTATGCAGTCGGTGAGCGGCGGCGGACATTTCGGCGGCGGCATGTTCATCAATGCTTGGGACCTTGCCCGCTTTGGCTATCTCTTCCTCGCGCACGGCCGCTGGGCTGGACGCGAGATTGTCTCTGAAAAGTGGATCGCCCTCGCCCGCTCACCCGGCCCGGCCAATCCGCGTTACGGTTTCGCCAACTGGTTTCTAAATCCCGACAAGAAAAGTTCTCCCGCGACGCCCGCGACCAGTGTCACATTCCAAGGCAATGGCGCCAACATCATTTACATCGACTGGGACAACGACCTCGTCGTCGTTGTGCGCTGGATCGAGAGCAATGCCATCGACGAATTTCTCGGCAAGGTCCTCGGTGCGATCACCGAACCCGCGCGAAATTGACTAGGGCTTATCCGCCGGATTGCCGTGCTTCGTGGCGTTGTGCAGCGCGAACACGAAGGCCTTCAGCTTGGCGGGGCTCTTGATGCCCGGCGCCTGCTCCACCCCGCTGTTCACATCGATGAAATTCGCGCCGGTGGCCGTGATGGCCTTGGCGATGTTCTCCGGGTTCAGACCGCCGGAAAGAATCCATTTCTTGCCCGGATGCGCGTCCCGATAGCCCTTGAATTCCGCCCAGTCGCCCGTCTTGCCGGTGCCACCGGGCTTGTCGGGGTGAAACGTGTCCAGCAGGAAAGTCTCGGCGTAGGGCAGCAGCTCATCGTCCAGCTTGACCCCGGGCGGCAGCCGCGGAGCGAGCCACAGTCTCTCCGGGCCGAGCATTTTGGACCAGAAGGCGACGGTCTCGGTCTCCACGGCCGGGCTGTAGTGGATCTGGTAGTAATCGAACCCGCCGGCGACGAGGTCCTTCAGGTCCGGGAGCCTGGGCTCGACGCACACCGCCACCTTCTTGCGCGGCGGCAGGCGGTCCTTCATCGCCGAGTATTGCTTCAGCGGGGCGTGCCGCGGCGACTTCGGGTAGAAAATGAACCCGAGATAGTCGGCGCCGGCGGCGTCGGCCGCGTCGGCATCCACCAGCGAGGTGATGCCGCAGACTTTCAATCTGATGCCGTTGATCATGTGCCACCACGAAACACACTAAATACACGAAAACAAAACCTCTTTGGTGTGTTTCGTGTATTTCGTGGTTAAAAAGTATTTAATGCCTTGATGACATGGTCAACCTGCGCGTCGGTCAGTTCGGGGAAGATCGGCAGGCTCACGCAGGTCGCGCTGGTCTGCTCCGCCACCGGCAGGCTGCCGGGCTGGTAGTCCAGCGACGCATAGCAGGGCTGCAGGTGCATCGGGCCGGGGTAGATGATCTCCGTGCCCACGCCCGCTTTCTCGAGATGGGCGCGCAGGGCGTCGCGCTTGGGGTGGAGGAGCGTGAACTGGTGCCAAACCGACTCGCCGTAGGCCGGCACGACCGGCAGATGGACGTTGGACCGCTTGATGCCGGCGAGATACCGGGCAGCGATGGCCCGGCGGCGGGTGGTCCAGGCGGCGAGCTTCTGCAGCTTGATGTTGAGCACCGCGCCTTGGAAGCCGTCCATGCGGAAATTGAAACCGACCTCTGTGTGCTGGTAGCGCCTCGGCGAGCCGTGCACGCGCAACAGCTGGGCGTGGTCCATGACCGCGGCGTGCTTCGAGACAAACGCCCCGCCCTCGCCGCACGCGCCGAGGTTCTTGGTCGGGTAAAAGCTGAACGTGCCGCAATCGCCGATGGAGCCGACCGGTGCGCCATTGTAGGTCGCGCCGACGGCCTGCGCGCAGTCTTCGACGACGAAGAGCTTGTGCTGCTTCGCGAGCGCCATGATCTCGTCCATCCGCGCGGGCTGGCCGAAGATGTGCACGACGACGATGCCCTTGGTCTTGGGTGTGATCGCCTGGGCGATGGCCTCGGGCCGGATGCACCATGTGTCCTTGTCGATATCGACAAACACCGGCCGGGCCCCGACGTAGCTGATGCCCCAGCAACTGGAGGCGAAGGTGAACGGCGTCGTGATGACATCGTCGCCCGGGCCAAACCCGCCGCAAATCGACGCAAGGTGCAGCGGCGAGGTGCCGCTGTTCAGTCCGAGCGTGCGCGGATAGCCGAGCGCGGCGCTGAAGGCCTTCTCGAAATCCTCCACGTCCTTGCCGAGACAGAAGCGGGTGTGGTCGTAGGTTTCGGCCAGCGCGGCGAGCACCTCCGCGCGGATGGCCTGGTGCTGCGGCTTGAGATCGAGGAAGGGGACTTTCATGAGGAGGAGGTAACCACTAATGCACACTAATCAGGCACTAATTCAATCCCATCTCTGCACAGGTCACCACGAAACACACCAAATGCACGAAATAAAATCCCTTTAGTGTGTTTCGTATATTTCGTGGTTAAATCCTCTTCAACAAAGCCTCCACGAGTGAGTCGAGGCTGGCGTCGGCCGCCTCGAAGTCCACCGGCAGGCCGAGTTGCTTCATCGTCGTGGTCGTGCTCGGCCCGATGCTGCCGGCAATGGGCCGCCGGGCCTTCGCCGCGAGCTTGAGCGCCGCCGCCTGGTCGACGAACGACTGCGCAGCCGACGGACTGGCGAAGAGAATCGCATCGGCGCCGTGGGTGCGAAAATCAGCCGCGGCGGGATCCTTCGCCAAGTCGGTCTCCTCCGTCTTGTAGACCGGCAAGCAGTCCACGATGGCCCGGGCCTCCTCGAGTTTCTGCACCAGCGCCTCCCGGTTGCGGTTGCCAGTCACGACCAGGACCTTCGCACTGTCCATCGCTTCGCGTTCAATGAGGGCCTTGGCCAGTTCGTCCGCGTTTGCCTTCTTGGGCTGCACCTCGACGCGCAGGTGTTTTTCCCGGATGGCGGCCGCCGTGGCCTCGCCGACGGCGGCGATGCGCATGAGTCCGAACGCCCGGATGTCGTCGAACACCCGGTTGAACTCCTCGAAGAAATACTTCACGCCGTTGGTGCTGGTGAAAATGATCCATTCGTAACCGCCGAGTTCCTGGAAAACCTCGGCGAGGGTGTCGAGGTTGACGTCCTTGCTGACCGAGATGAGCGGCAGCTCAATTACCTCCGCGCCGAGCGCCTCCAGCCGCGCGTGCCAGTCGGCGGACTGCGCGGCGGGACGAGTGAGAGCGATGCGGCGGCCGGTGAGGGGCGTTTTAGACATGGAATCCAAGTTCCTTGAGCATGCGTTTCGCGCTGGCCTGCGGCTGGGCAAAGTCAGCGTCGCCGAGCGGCAGCGTGCGGATGCCGGTTTTCTCGTGGAAGAAATACAGTTTGCTGGTCGTGGCGTGCGCGGCAAAGGCGGTCTGGCAGCCGCCGCCGAGCAAGGCCTGGAAGGCCCGCTCGAGGTTGACCGCCCGCGCCGTGACGGCGTCGAGGACCACGGCAAATCGCGCGACATCCGCGGCGCGGCACTGGAGGGCGATGGCCCCCTGCCCCACGGCCGGCACGCTTTCGGAAAAATCCAGCGAACGCAGGACCACGCCCGGCCAGCTCGCGACGCCCAGTCGCTTCAGTCCGGCGGCAGCCAGCACGGTCGCATCGGCCAGCCCGCTGGATATTTTTTTGAGCCGGGTATCCACATTGCCGCGAATCTCGGAAAATTTCGCCTTCGGGAACAGCCGGGCGATTTGCAACTGCCGGCGCGGGGCGCTGGTGGCGATCGAGGCGGGAGTTACGATTCCCTCGCGCAGCACCAGCACGTCGCGGGCGTCCTCGCGGGGCAGAAACCCAGCGACCACGAGGCCCGGGGTGACTTCACCTGGCAGGTCCTTGCAACTGTGCACGGCCACATCCGCCTCGCCGCGAACGAGCGCCTGTTCGAGTTCGGCAGTGAAAAGCCCCTTGCCTCCCAGCTTGCTCAGCGACCAATCCGCCTGCTTGTCGCCGGTGGTGACGAGCTTCAGCAGCTCGCACTTTGCCCCCGGGATTTTCTCGCCCAGCCGCGCCGCGACCAGCCCGGCCTGGATGACGGCCAGCGGGCTTTTTCTTGTTGCTAGAATTAATCTCATACCGCGGCTTTTGCGGGCCCGCCAGGCCGTAGCAGCAACGAATGAACCTGCCTGCGCTTGGCAAGCCAAGCTTCGGTTCGACAGCCCTCACTCTCGCTGTGCTGCGAGCGAAGGCTGGTGGCGAGGATGATTTTCATTCGCGAAGAAGAATGGACGGTGAGGGACTCGAACCCCCGACCCTCTCAATGTAAATGAGACGCTCTAACCAACTGAGCTAACCGTCCGTAGATGGGCACGAAACGCCATCGGATTCCCGCTCGCAAGGCGAAAGCCGGTTCAAGCCTTCAGCGGAATCCCCAGCTCGATCATCTTTTCCGCCGTCTGGATGGCGTTGAGCGCGGCCCCTTTCCAGAGGTTGTCGCCGCTGACCCAGAGGGCCAGGCCGTTGTCCAGCGCGGTGTCGAGCCGGATGCGGCCGACGCCGCATTTCTCCTTCCGGCTGTAGGCGAGCGGCGTCGGATAAATGTTCTTTGCCGGCTCGTCGAGCAGCTCGGCGCCGGGAAACGCCGCGATGGCCTCGCGGGCTGCGGCCACGGAAACGGGACGCGCAAACTCCGCGTGGATCGCCACCGAATGGGCGCGCACCACCGGCACGCGGATGCAGGTGGCCGAAACCTTCAGGTCGTGCATATCCAGGATTTTGCGGCTCTCCGCGCGCATCTTGGCCTCCTCGCCGGTGTAGCCGTCGGCCCCGAACGAATCGATGTGCGGAATGATGTTCTGGAAAATCTGGTGCGTGAAAACTTCGCGCGGCAGCGGCCGGCCGGCGGCATAGGCCTGCACCTGGTCCTCGAGCTCGGTCACCCCCTCGGCGCCCGCGCCCGAGACGGATTGATAGGTTGAAAAGACGACGCGCTTGAGGCCGAAGGCGCGGTGCAGCGGATACAGCGCCATCAGCGCGACGGCGGTCGAGCAATTCGGGCTCGCGATGATGCCCGCGTGCGAACGCAGGGCGTGCGCGTTGATTTCCGGTACGACCAGCGGCACCTTTGGGTCCATGCGCAGAGCGGAGCTTTTGTCGATGACCAGGCAGCCGCGCTTGACCGCCTCAGGGGCGAGCGCCTTCGTGGCGGCGCCGCCGGCGGCGAAGAACGCCACGTTCAGTCCGGCGAACGCCCCGGGCGTCGCCTCCAGTACCGTGATTTTATTCCCGCCAAAGTCGATGCTGCGGCCCGCGGAACGCGCCGTGGCCAGCGGCCGCAGCTCCGCGACCGGAAAGGCGCGCGCCGCCAGCAGGGCAATCAGCTCTTGACCGACTGCTCCCGTGGCCCCGACGATGCCGACCCGATAGGAGTTATTGCTCACAGATGAATGAAACGTTGAAACGGATGAAAGAAAGGTGTGCCGCCTTGGGAATCAAGCCCGCCGCACGGGTTATGACAGTTTCCATTGCCCAGCAACTGCTTGGATTCCATCGCGACGACATGCTGGTGAAGTCCTACGTGGTTTCCACGTCGCTGCGCCCGCCTTCCAACGTGAAGAATTCCCTCGGCACGCCGCGCGGGCTGCACCACATCGCGGAGCGCATCGGCGCCGGGGCTCCCCCGGGCATCGTGTTCAAGGGCCGCGTCAGCACCGGCAAGCACTTCTCGGAGTTCGACGCGGCGGAGCAGGCGAAAAATCTCATCACCACCCGCATCCTCTGGCTGCGCGGACTCGAGCCCGGCCACAACGCCGGGGGCGAGGTCGACACTCACGATCGCTACATCTACATCCACGGCACCAACCACGAGGACAAGCTCGGCACGCCCGCGAGCAGCGGTTGCGTGCAGATGAACAATCTCGAAATTATCGAGCTGTTCGACGAGGTGCGTCCCGGCGATCTGGTCTGGATCGAGGATCAGTAATCCATGGCCATCGCCACCCGTGCCCCCGCCGGGCTGTGAATGACGTGGACCTTGTCGCCCACCGCGTAATACGGCGGAGCGGCCTGCACGATCACGACCATGTCACCGTTCTTCATCTGGACGGTGATTTCCTGCGCGCGCTTGCGGGTCGCATATTCCTCGACCGCCTCGCCGATGACCGCCCCGGCGATGGAGGCTCCCGCCACGCCGAGGGCCGAGCCCGTGCTTCTGACCCCGCCCACCGGGCTCGCCGCCGCGGCGCCAACGATGGCGCCCCCATACTGGCCGATATTGCTTTTCCGGCCCTCGATGTTCATGTCGGCCACTTTCACAACGGTGCCGATGTCGGCCACCTGCATTTGATTCGCTTGCGAGGCGGGCACCACCGCCGTCTTCGACGGAATCGTGCAGCCGGCCCCCAGGAGAATTACTCCGCCCAACAAACCACTGGACAGCAGTTTCGTGCGCATGGAGATATGACGGGTTAAATTGAAAATAGTTTCATGCCAAATTGGCCCAAACGCAAGTTTGCAATCCCCGCTCCGGATCGCGTCCGCTCAGGCATTGCGCCCGAAGAGCAGCCGGAGCGAATTGATGCACACCACCAGCGTGCTGCCCTCGTGGGCGGCCACGCCGACGGCCAGCGGCACCGCGCCCAAGGCCGTGGCCAGCACCATGATGATCACCACCCCGAGCGCAATTGTCAGGTTCTGCCGGATGATGGCCCGGGCCCGGCGGCTGAGCCGGTGGGCGGCGAGGAAGTTCTCAATCCGGTCGTGCATCAGGATGACCTCGGCCTGCTCCAACGCGGCGTCGCTGCCGCGCGCGCCCATCGCCACGCTCACATCGGCGGCGGCCAGGCTGGGCGCGTCGTTGACGCCATCCCCCACCATCGCCACCCGGCGGGCCGGCGGACCCAGGCGCAGGGACTGGATGGCCTCGACCTTCTGCTCCGGTGTCAGGTGAGCCCGCACCTCGGCCACGCCGAGCTCGTGCGCCACCGCCTCCGCCGCCTGCCGGCGGTCGCCGGTCAGCATGACCGTGTGGATGCCGAGCCGGGCGAGCTCCGCCAGCACGGCCTTCGACTCGGCGCGAATCTGGTCGCGCAGCAGCACACGGCCGAGCACGTCCTTGCCGACGACCCACACCTCCGCGAGTTCCGCCGGCGCCGGCGGCAGTTTCTCGGCCCAGCCGGCGAGCGGGCCGGCCTCGAGCAGCTCGCGCCGGCCGAGCAACGCCTGTCCGCCGCCGAATTTTCCGCGCACGCCCTGCCCCACCATGTTCTGGAAATCCTCCAACTCGATGGCGCGCACCCCGCGGGCTTTGGCATCGCGCACCACCGCCCGGGCCAGCGGATGCTCGGACTTGGCCTCGAGCGCGTAGGCCAGCTCCATCACCTCGGTTTCCCGGCCGGGCGGAAAACTCTCGTAGCCCGTCACGGCGAGTTCGCCGGTCGTGAGCGTGCCGGTCTTGTCGAGGGCCACGACGTTGACGTCGGCCAGTTTCTCGATGGCCGCGCCGCCGCGGAACAGCACGCCGTGCCGCGCACCCCACGCGATGGCGGCGAGGATCGCCGAGGGAATCGACAGCACCAGCGCGCACGGGCTGGCCACGACCATCAGCGTCATCGCCCGGTAAAAAGCCGAGCGGGTCTCCGGCGTGTTGGTGAACGCCGGCAGGTGGAAGCCGAGCCACCACACCAGGAACATCGCCGCGGAGCCGCCGATAACAATATAGGTGTAGCCGGTGCCGAATTTGTCGGTGAAGCGCTCGCTCGGCGCCTTGAGCTTCTGCGCCGTCTGGATGAGCCGGATGATTTTTTGCAGCGTGCTCTCGGCCGGCAGGCGCGCGACGTCAAATTCGACCGCGCCCCAGAGGTTGAGCGTGCCGCTGAACACCGGGTCGCCCGCGCCTTTCTCCACCGGGTTCGCCTCGCCGGTCAGCGCGGACTCGTCGCTGGCGCTCTTGCCGCTGAGCACCGTGCCGTCGGCGGGGAACGCCTCGCCCGGCCGCACGCGCACACGCTGGTGCAACTGCAGATCCGCCACCGCCACCTCCCGCTCGCCGCCGCCGGACAGCACGAGCGTGGCATACTTCGGGGCTGACTTGAGCAGGGCGCTGACCTCGCGCTGGGTGCGGTCGAGGGCGTATTCTTCCATCGCCCCCGAGGCGGAAAAAAGAAACAGCAGCAGCACCGCCTCGCCCCAGGCGTTGATGAACATCGCGCCGATCGCCACCGCGAGCATCAGAAAATGGATGTCAATGTCGCCCTTCCGGAAATTTTTCCACGAATCGATCGCCGCGTCCCAGCCGCCGGTGATGAGCCCGGCCAGGAAGAATGCTTTCGCGAGCCAAGGCGCTTCCGGGGCCAGGTAAGCGGCCGTTTGCCCGGCGATGCCCGCCGCGCCGCAGATTGCCGCCAGCTTGGCCAGCATCCGCCACTCCTGGTCCTCGGGCGAGGGCTCGGCCTTGATCTCCGGCCATTCCATCTCGCGCCAGAGCCAGAGCTTCTCGGCGGTCACGCAGGTGTCCCGGCCGAGCACCAAGGCCCCGCCCTCCTGCCGCAGCGAATAGCCGCCCGGCAGCTTCCCGGCCGGCTGGGCCGCGAGCCGCGCCTCGACCCCGGCGATGGTCGCCGCGAGCTTCGCCTCCAGGTCGGCCAGGTCGATATCGTCAATGGTTGCGACCGACATCTTGTGCGCCACCGGGTCGATCCGCACCGCGCGGATTTCCGGCGACTCGCGCAGGAAGCGCACAAGCTCCTCCATCCAATTGCTGGCCGCGGGTAATGTCATGACGGGTCCACGCTGACGCGATTTCCCGGCCCCGCAAATTGATTTGCGGCGCATGGCCTAACCCCGCTCATTGGGCGTCATGATTGGCCTGAATGAAGACGGCAGCCCGAGCACGGAGACCGGCCCCAAGCCGACCCGCGTGCGCGAGCTGGCCGCGGGGATTTTCTCCGCGTCCGGCCAGCTGTGCAGCGCCCTCAAGCTCGAGCACCGCCCGGAACAGGCGCAGATGGCCCGCGCCGTGGCCGCCGCCATGCAGGGCGACGACCCGTTGCTCTTCGAGGCCGGCACGGGCGTCGGCAAGTCCCTCGCCTACCTGATTCCGGGTCTCATTCACGCCATTGACCAAAGCCGGCAGCTCATCGTCTCCACGCACACCATTTCGCTCCAGGAGCAGATCGAGCAGAAGGACCTGCCCATCTGCCGCCGGCTGTTCAAGTCGGACCCCGCCCTCGCCCGCTACGCCGATTTCCGCTCCACGGTGCTGGTCGGCAAATCGAACTACCTCTGCCCGACGCGCCTCGGCCACGCGCTCGCCGACCGCACCACCCTGTTCGCCGACGCCGACTACGAGGAATTACAGCGCATCGCGAAATGGGCGGAAAAAACCCCCACCGGCCTGCGGCACGACCTGAAGCCGCCGCCGCGCCCCGAGGTCTGGGACGCGGTCAACGCCGACTCCTCCTCCTGCTCGCGCAAGCATTGCGACGGCGAGAAATGCCACTACCAGCGCGCCCGGGCCCGGCTGCGCTCGGCCCAGGTCATCATTGTCAACCACGCGCTGCTCTTCGCCCTCATCAATTCCGGCGGGGCGCAGGCCCAGGGCGCGACCACCGAGGTGCGCGGCGTGCTGTTTCCCGACGATTTCCTGGTGCTCGACGAGGCGCACACCGTGCCGGAGGTGGCCACGGACAATTTCGGGCTCGCGCTCAGCAGCTACGGTCTGGACCGCGCGCTCAAGCATCTCTTCAACCCCCGCAGCAAGCGCGGCCTTTTCCTCAAGCACGGCGGCGCCCAGGGCCAGCAGCTCGTGCTCGATGCGCTCGAGGCCTCGCAGCAGTTCTTCGAGTTCCTCTCCACCCGGCTGCTCGACAAACGCGCCATCGTCCGGGTGCGCGAGACCGGCGCGGCCGAGCCGGTCCTCGACGGCCCGCTCAGTGCCTTGCACCGGCTGCTCGGCAAGCTCGCCGACAAACTCGAGGACGGCCGCGAGCGCGACGAACTGCTCGAGCAACAGCAGCGCATCAAGGGCCTGCAGGCCGGGGTCACTGAGTGGCTGACGCTTGGCGACAAGGGGCATGTTTATTGGGCCGAGCGCAGCGGCCGGAAGCAGACCATCGTCACGCTCCGCAGCGCGCCGATCGACGTGGCGCCGGAGCTGCGCAAGCACCTGTTCGGCTGCCGCACGAGCGTCCTCTGCACCAGCGCCACTCTCGCCATGGGCGGCAGCATCGAGCCGCTGGCCGCCCGCATCGGGGCGGA
>DATFUQ010000148.1:0-4949 GCA_035260745.1 Lacunisphaera sp.
CGAGGGCTGGATCATTCACAAGGAGCAGCGCATCCGCCGGCTGGTCGCCTCGACGCACCCGCTGGTGGAGGTCGAGATGGACTACGGCGACCGCGAACGCGCCGATGCCGGCCGGATGTTTCCCGGTCATCCCTATGCCGCCCGCTCGCAATACTTCGGCATGGTGGACATCGACGAGCACGCCGATGATCCCGCCTGCCTGAAGGTGTTCGCCGACCTGGAAGACGGCACGCGCGACCTTGTTTTCTGCCGCCGTTTCTACCAACGGGCCTGTGCGCAGATCGAACTGCCCCTGCCGGAGTTCAGCCGGGCGACTTTCCTGGAGATCGCCCTGGCTTTCGCCCGCGCCTGCCGGGCCGAGGGCATCCGCCTTGGCAAGTTGAGCGACTACTGGCGGCAATGCCGGCAGGCCTACCGGCTCTACCGTCGCTTCGCCCCGGCCTCGCTCGCCCACCTGGCGCGCAACAAACCGGATGCCTACCTCGCATGGCAGCGAGCCAATGCCCTCACCCCGCGCCTGCGTCACCAACTGGAGGACGCCACCAAGCAATCCGGTCCGGAGGCGCCGCGCTTCACGCTGTTGATCGATACCCGGGGCTGCACCCCGGGGCAATTGCGCGAGCTGGCTGACTCATTGGTCGCCCAAGTTTATCCCCACTGGCAGGCGTGGTTTGTGGGCGCGGCGGCTCCGGGCAGCGACCGCCGCCTGAAATCCCAACCGGCCGGCGGGCCCAAGGGCTTCATCAAGGGACTGAACACTGCTGCTCAATCCGCCGAAGGTTCCCACACCGCCTTGCTGCCCGGTCATTCCCGCCTGAGTCCGGATGCGCTCGTTGAGATTGCCGCTATCCTCGCCGCCCATTCCACACTCGAGCTGGTCTATACCGACGAAGACCGGATGGACGATGGCGGTCAGCGCTCCAATCCCGTTTTCAAACTCGCGTGGAGTCCCGCCCTCGCCGACTCAGGTCTTTTCCCCGGCCAGTTGTGTGTCGTGCGGCGGGAGCGATTGGTGGAGCTGGGTTCCTTCCGGGTCGAATATCCGCTCCTGCCATGGTTTGATCTGCTGCTGCGGTTGGGCGACAACCTGCGCGCGGAAAGTGTCGCGCACCTGCCCCTGGTCTGCCACCACGCCCGCGCCTCGGTGCCGCGGGAAACCGCTCCCGCCCATCCCTCAGTCGAAGAGGCCCGCCGGGCGCTCGTCGATGCCGCGCGACGGCGGGGACGCAACACCGCACCCTTCCTGCCCGAGACCGGACATCACCGGCAGATCCGCTACCATCAATTCCGGCCCGAGCCGGGCATCCTCGCGCGGCTGCCGGTCACCATCGTCATCCCCACCCGCGACCGGCTCCATCTCTTGCAGGAATGCGTAGAGCTGCTGGAGGAGACCGTGGACTGGCAGCACGCAAAGCTCGTCATTGTGGACGACCATTCGCGCGATGCCGATGCGGTGCGCTACCTCGCGGCCATTCAGCAACGCCCGGAGCTCCGGTGCGTCGTCGTGCAGCCGGCGGACCGCGGCGCGCCGTTCAATTACTCGCATCTGGTCAATCTCGCGCTGCCCCACCTCGACACCCCGCTCGTGGTGCACCTGAACAACGACGTCAACGCGCTCGAGCCCGGCTGGCTGGAGGAGATGGCGACGTGGTTTCTGCAGACGGATGTCGGCGTGGTGGGCGCCAAGCTCGTCTATCCCGACAAGACGCTCAACCACACGGGCATCGTCGTCGGACCGCATGGCGGCCTGGCGGACACGCCCTTCGCGAAGATCGATCCCCGCGAGGTGCCGGTCGAGTGGCACGATGCGGCGCGCGAAGTCTCAGCCGTCACCGGCGCCTGCCTGATGACCCGCGCCGGTCTCTACCGCCAGCTGGGCGGCTTCGACGAAAAAGATTTCGGCGTCGCCTATAACGACGTGGATTATTGCCTGCGGGTGCGCGCCGCGGGCCACCGCGTGATTTATACGCCCCAGGCCAAGTTGATGCACTGGGGCAGCGCCACGCGCGGGGTCACCTTCGACGACGCCGAGCACATCGCGTTTGTGCGGCGTTATCCGGCCTTCAAGGATCCTTATCTCAGCGCCCACCTCATCCTCGACGGCCACCGTCTGTGCTGCACCTCGTCCGCCCCGGCCCGGACCGCGCGCACGGGCCCGCTCCGGCTGCTGTTGCTGACGCACAACTTCAACCTCGAGGGCGCGCCGCTCTTCCTCCTCGAATACGCCACCTGGATGGTGCGCGAAGCCGGTTTCACCCTCGAGGTGCTGGTCGCGCAGGACGGCCCGCTGCGCAGTGCGTATGAAGCGCTGGGCGCCCATATCACCCTGGTCGACGTCGCTCCGCTCTACGCTTCACCCGACGAGGAAACCTTTCACCAGCACGTCGCTGACATCGCCCACCGGCTGGACTGGGACCACATCGATCTCGTGGTGTGCAACACGCTCGTCAGCTTCTGGGGCGTCCATCTGGCCGCCCGGGCGCACAAGCCCTCGCTGTTCTATATTCACGAGAGCTCCACCATCTTCCGTTTCTTCGAACAGAAACTGGAGCTCGATCTGCACCGGCTGGTCGCGCAGGCCTTCCGCGACGCCACCCGCGCCCTTTTCCTCTGCCAGGCCACGCGCGCCTACTACGAGGACCTGAACGTGAGCGACAATTTCCGCCTCGTGTCCAGCTGGATCAAGCTCGATGACATCGAGAGCTTCCGCGCCGCCCACGATCGCGCCGGCCTGCGCCGGAAGCACGGTTTCACCGACGACGAGACCGTCATCGCCAACATCGGCACGGTCTGTGAACGCAAGGGCCAGCACATCTTCCTGCGCGCCATCGAGCACTTCAACCGGCAGGGCCATCGCGGCAAGTTTCGCTTTGTCCTGGTGGGGGCCCGGCCCGGCATCTACCTCGACCTGCTCAAACGCGACCTCACCCGGCTCGCCCTGCCCAACGTCACCCTCGTGCCCGAGACCCGCGAGGTGTTCGACTTCTTCGTCGCCGCAGACCTGTTCGTGTGCACCAGCTACGAGGAGTCTTTTCCCCGGGTGGTGATGGAGGCGATGGCCTTCCGCACTCCGATTGTCACCACCGACGTGCATGGCATTGCCGAGATGATCGTCCAGCGCCAGCAGGGTTACCTGGTGACATCGGGCGACCATCTCGCGCTCTCGCGCATGATGTGGACCTGCCTCGCCAAGGAACGCAGCGGCAAATCCCTCACGCCGACCGCCTATTCGAAGGCCCTGCGGCTCTATGACCACCGCAAGGTGCTGCCCTTCCATGTCAAGCTCGCCCGCGAAGCCTGGCTGGCCCAGGCCAAGGGCCCGGCCGAAAGCTAGGGCGTGAGCGTGGAACTGGTCACACGCACCAGCACGGGGGCCGGGCCTTCGCTTCGATCCACCATGATGCCGATCCATCCGCCCGGTTCGGCGGTCCAGACATGGAAATCAAACGGCTGGTCGGACTGCACCGAGCCCTGCTGCATCAGTTGCAAGCGGCCTCCCTTATACCACACCACCCGCACCGTGGGTGGGTTGCCGGCAGAATCCACACGGGACAGCTGACCGCGGATCTCGCCGGTCATGCCGTCCGTGTGCAGCCACACCTCGCCGCCGGCAAAAAGCTCCAAGCCCTCCGGCCCCGCTTTGCCTCCCCGCACCACCAGCTGCCGGGGTCGCCACGCGATGGCACCCAACAGGCTTTCGGCCAGTTCCGGCGTCACGTCCGTATCAGGCAGGCCCCCGGGTCGCAGGGTGGGCACACCCTTGGTGGACTCAATTGCATGCGTGATTTCCATTTCGCGAAACCCCGCAAACACGCCGCTGCCCTTCGCCGGCCGGCCGACCCACATCTCCAGGAGCTTTCCGCCGGCATCAACCTCGAACGGCACGGTGATTGATTGCTGCCCGGCCGGCAGGTCGATGCCGGCCGCCCAGCGCACGTTTTCGGGCGTGGCGCCATGGACGATGATCTTGAAATCGGCGTGCAAGGGTCCGCTCCCGGCGTCGCGCAACCGTTCCACGACCGCCACGCCGCGAAACCGCTGGGTCAGGGCGCTCAGGAGCACATACCCATCCTGGCGCGCAGTGCCCAATAGTTTTCTTCCGTCCGAGAGCTGCCTGAACTCCAGCGGATACCGGTCCAGGTGCAGGATGTGGCTGTCGACATTGCCCCCCAGCAGGGCGAGCGTTTCAAAACTGTCCGCCAGGTTGACCGCGTTCTGGTCCCGGCGGGTCCAGCGTCGCACCGCGGGCCCGACGAGGTCCCGGTTATAAAATTGATCCAGCAGCTGTCGGATCTGATCGGGCCATTCATCGAATGCCTTGGTGACAATGACATTTTGATACCGTCCTTCCTCCCCGAGTTTTTCACCGAGCCGGGCAATATCAGCGGGGCCATAACTGGTGCCCCAATGACCCCACAGCGGCTGCCCTTTGTCCCGCCGGCTGGGATAAAAGCGGTCGAAGAACTCCATGCCCGGCCCGTAGAACACGGGCCGGAAACCATCGGCATCGGTATTGGGCAGGGACATGGCCAGCGCCTCCAGGCTCATCATGATATCGGGCGGCAGCCGCAAACCCATCAGGCGGGCGAAGGCCGGCCCGGCACTTTCCGCCGGCCGATAGTCCTGTCGGAGTGCGTTCGAGTACCCGAATTGCGAGCGTTGCCCCTGCCAGGCCGACCACCAGGCCGACACCCCAAGCACCAGTGCCGGCAGGGTCAATCCGCCCGTGAAGAGCGCGCGCCGGCCGGCCGGCGCAAATCCCAGCCACAAACTGACCATCAGTACCAGCCACGCACCCAATCCGACGCAGACGATCTCAAAATTCGTCGCCACCAGCGCGGCGGAGGCCGCCCCGGCAAGCACCACCGCCACGGGCACCAGCCACCTATCCCATCGCGAGGCTTTCGTCCCGGCCGTTTCCGGCCAGCAGCCGGCCAGCGCGGCCAGCG
>DATFUQ010000149.1:0-8153 GCA_035260745.1 Lacunisphaera sp.
GGATGGGCGCGGGGTGCAGGGCCGTCTTGCCGGTGTTGATCTGCTTCACGAACTCGACGACGCCGTCCTTGTAGAGGAAGGTCTCGGTCTTCGGCGTGGCCGGGCGCTCGTCGGTGAAATTGATCTCGAGGCCGGAGTTGAGGAAGGCCAGCTCGCGGAGCCGCTGGGCGATGCGGTCGGCCTGGAAGACGGTGGTCTCGCGGAAGATCTCGGCGTCGGGCTTGAAGGTGATGAGCGTGCCGGTGCCCTTGGCCTTGCCGATGACCTCGAGCTTTTTCACGGTCTTGCCGCGCTCGAACTTCATGTGGTGGACCTGGCCGCCGCGCGACACCTCAACCTCGAACCACTCGGAGACGGCGTTCACGCACTTGGCGCCGACGCCGTGCGTGCCGCCGGAGAACTTGTAGCCACCCTGGCCGTATTTGCCGCCGGAATGGAGCGTGGTGAGCACCATCTCGACACCGGGAATCTTGTATTGCGGATGGATGTCGACTGGGATGCCGCGGCCGTTGTCGCGGATGCTGATCGAGCCGTCGACATGGATGGCAACCTCGATCTTGGAGCAATGGCCGGCGAGATGCTCGTCGACGGAATTGTCCAGCACCTCGGAAACGCAGTGATGCAGCGCCCGCTCGTCGGTGCCGCCGATATACATGCCGGGCTTCTTGCGGACGGCCTCCAGTCCCTCGAGTTTGCCCAGCTTGGAGGCGTCGTAGGCCGTCGCGGCGGCGTCTGATTTTGCTTGGCTGAGGGCTGCTTCGTTATCGGGCATTTCGAGGGGGAAAAGTTAGATAAAAACGTCGTGGAAAAGGCCGCGCGCGACAACGTTTTTTTAAGTAAAAACCGGGGTATTTTAAGCGTAAAAAGTGCTGTTCTTAATCATTGGCCATCAAGGTTTAACAATAGAAGAAAATCCCCGCATTAAACGGTCGCTTCGCCGGCTTGTTTTAAGGCGGTTTTTTTGCCACGTAATCGCCTGAAAAAATGCCGCGTTCGCCGGCATTCAATGGTTTCATTTGACCGCGCTTCGCGGCAACGCAGAGTGACCGAACTATGGCCGCATTCAGTCTGGAAAAATTGCTCGGGCTACAGGAACGCGACAGCAAGCGGCTGGCTCTGGAGCAGCAATTGAAGGGCGTGCCGCGTGAAGTGGCCGCGGTGGAGGCGAGGATCGCCGCCGAGAAGTCGGCGATCGAGACCGCCAAGGCCGAGTGGCACGGGCTGGAGTCGAAAAAGAAGCTGCTCGAGGTGGAAATCAAGAGCGCCGAGGAAAAGATCGCCAAATACAAGACGCAGCAAAGCCAGGTGAGGAAAAACGACGAGTATCAGGCGCTGACGCACGAGATTGACACGGCGCAGACCGGCATCGGCACCCTGGAGGAGCAGGAGATCGGCGTCATGCTCTTGATCGACGAGGCGAAGAAACGCTTCGTCGCGGCCGAGGCGGAGTTGAAAAAAAACATCACCGGCCACGAGGGCCGCATCCGCATGCTGCGTGAGCGTGAGCAACAGCTGCAAACGGAGGTCAAGGCGGCCCAGGAGGCGGTGGCGGCGGCGCGCCCGGGGGTGCCCGAGCCGCAATTGAAAATTTACGACCGGATCGCCATCAAGCCGGGGCACCCGGTTTGCGTGCCGGTAAATGGCGACCGCTGCGGCGGTTGCCACCTGAAGGTGCCGACGCACATCGTGGTGCAGGCGCGCAACGGGGCCGAAATTGCCACTTGCGACCAGTGCGGCCGGGTGGTCTATTGGGCGCCTTAGTTTTGGGGCCAGATCTTCGCTCCGAAAAGTTCTTTGATCCCAAGGTGCGGGTAACGCCACACCCGCTAAAGGACGATCAGGAGAGGAAAGTCCGGACACCACAGGGCAGGATTCCCCGCGAAAGAGGGGGCGGGGCGCTTTAAGGCGCCTCGACGGACAGTGTCACAGAGAATATACCGCCCGGCGGGCAACCGCCGGGTAAGGGTGAAAAGGTGGGGTAAGAGCCCACCGCGCCGAAGGCAACGACGGCGGCACGAAAAACCCAATCCGGTGCAAGACTAAATAGGGGACTCGGTGGCCCGTCGGACAGTCCCGGGTTAGTCGCATTCCGCGGCGCCGGCGCAAGCCGGCAGTCCGGAGAGGCCGCGCTTTCGGGCGCGCCTAGAGAAATGAAGATCACGCCGCCTTAATACAGTGGCAGACAGAATCCGGCTTACCGGCCCCAAAACTAAGGATTTTCCACCAACGCGCAGTCCCGCCCCGGACTGCGCGTTTTGCTTTGGCGGGGTTTTGCCCCACGGGCGCGGAAAACGAATTCTCCCTTGACTCACCGCCCGGGCTCTGAGTCTTAGCCCTTTCCAACCTATTTAAGACCCATGGCCAACACCGCATCCGCACTCAAAGCCGCCCGCAAAGCCATCCGCAATGCCGCGCGCAACCAGACCACCAAGACCCGCCTGAAGACCCTGGCCAAGGCCGTGCAGAAAGCCGGCACCGCCGGCGACGCCGAGGGCGCGCGCGCGGCCGCCATCGCCTACAGTTCCGCACTCGACAGGGCGGTCAAGAGCCACGTCATCCACCGCAACGCGGCTTCGCACCACAAGTCGCAGTATGCGAAATACATCTTCGCGACGAAGAAGTAACCCGACCGCCGCCAACCCTTTCGCCCCGCGCTCCATCCGGTCGCGGGGTTTTTTTGGGCCGCGGCCGGCGCGATGAAGGGTTGAGTTTGGCCGGCGGATTGACGTTCATCGCCGCGCCCGTGCAACCAAAGTGCGAACTCCATCTCGTCCGCGACTGGGATGCCGCCTGGCGCGAAATCGTGCGCCCGTGGCTGGCCGCGCCCGCCGCGTTGCGCCGCGACTTTGTGCTGGTCCCCACCCGCGGCCAGGCGCACGCGCTCAAGCTCCGTTGCGTGCGCGAGCATCACCCGTTGCTGGGGGTCGAATTTCTCACGCCCGGTCTGGCGCGGAAGAAATGGCTGGCGTTGGCGCCGCCGGCCCGGTCCGAATTGGACCACCGGCTCCTGCTGCTCAACCTGCGCGCGCTGATCGAGGAGCGGCTGGCGCCGCTCGCGCCCGATGCCCCGGCCTGGGGCCTGTGGAAAAGCCTGCAGGGCGACCCCGAGGGGGCGCTCGACGCGTTCGACGAGCTGCTGCAGGCGGGATTCAGCGCGGAGGATTTTCCGCTGGCGGCGCTGCGCGAGATCTTTGGCGAACTGGCGCGGCGCGTCGCGCGAGCCGGCTATGACTTTGCAGCGCGGCAGAATATCGCGGCGGCCTCCGGGCCCCGCCCCCCGGAGCCGCGGTTGGGCGGCCGGCTGCTGGTCCATGGTTTCACGGCGGAACACTGGCGCGAGTTCTTCTCGCTCGTGGCGCTCGCGCGCCAAGCGGCCGACGTCACGTTCGTGCTACCGGAGCCGGAATTCGGCCGGAAGGACAACGATGAGCGCTGGATCGAGGCGTGGGAAAAGGCGCTCGGGGTCGAAGCCCTGCCGTTGGATGCGCCCGAGCCGGCCCGGTCGGGCGCGCCGGTTGCTCAATTGTGGACCGGCGGGGGCGGCGACGCGGCGCGCGCCACATTGCTCGTCGGGCAGACGCGGGCCGACGAAATGCAGCTCGTGGCCGACGAGCTCGCCCGGCGGCTGGCAGCGGGCGCGAGCAATGTGGCGGTGATTTTCCCGCGGGCCGGCGCCGCGCACCTGCAGCTGGCGCGGCTGCTCACGACGCGCGGGCTGCCGTTCAACGACCTGCTTGAGACAGCCGGGCCGGTGGCGGTGGACGCGCAATTGCAACGCGCGCTGCTGGCGTTCTACGAGCGCGGCGCGCGGCTCGAGGAATTGCTGGCGCTGTGGCCGCTGCTGCACGTGCTGAACTTCACGACGCTGGCGCCGGGCGCGGCGCGCGACGTGTGCGAGCGGGTGTTCGATGATCGTCAGTCACACTCGCTCGCCACCGTGCTGCCCAGCCTCACTGCCCGCGAACGACCGGAGTGGCGGGAGGTTGCGCGGGTGGCCGGGCTGCTGCTGCCCGCGTGGCCGGAGCAACTCACGCTGGCAGACGCGCTGGAACGCTTTGTCGCGGTGGGCGTGCGGTTCCGCCTGCCGGGAGCCGAGGCCTGGCCGGCCCTCGCCGCCTACGCGCAGCAGGACCGGCGTGAGCTGCCGGCAAAAGTTGTGCTCGCCGCGCTGGCGTCGTTTCTGCCCGAAAAAAGCGCGGCGACCGACGCACCAGGGCGCGGGCTGTTCGCGCCGATCACGCTCACCACCTGGCGGCGCGCGGCGGCGCTGGCCTGGTCGGATGTCATCTTCACCGAGAGCAACGCCGGCGTGTGGCCTGCGCGCGCAGAGTCGAACAGCTGGCTGACAGACGAGCAGCGCGAGGAGCTGAACCGGCGCAGCCGATTCAGCGTCGGGCTGTTCACGAGCGACAGTCGCGCCTGGCTCGAGAAGCAGGGCTGCGCCGATATCGCGCGCAACACCGCCGGTTGGGTCGGCTTTTCCGCCGCGTTGTTCGACGAGGAGGAGCCGGAGTTGAAGCTGGCGCCGAACGCCTGGGTCGAGCGCGTCATGCTGGCCAGCGGTCCGCGGGGGGCGGAAGGCGGCTTGGAGGAGCAGTTTTCCCGTCTGGCGCGAAAGGTGGTTCCTCGGTCTGAAACCAGCAGTCCGCACCCGGCGGCCTGGTTCGATATCTGGCAGCGACGGCGCAACCCGGCGACGGCATTCGACGAATATTTCCTTTGCGGCGATCCGGCGGTGACGCGGCCGGTGGAGCTGGCGGCGCGATTGATCGAGCGGGCGGTGCAGGATCCGGCGGAGCTGTGGTTCGAGGGTGTGCTCCGGCTGCAGCGGGTGGGCTGGTCGCCCTTGGTGCGGGCGCGGAAGAAGTCGCTGGGTTCGCTCGTGCATCGCGTGCTGGCGGCGGCGCTGCGCGGTGCGCCCGTCGAGGGCATCTTCAGGGAATTGCCGCCGGAGGCGGAGGCTCGCGCGAAGCTGGCGAGCGAACTCGCGGAGTTGCGGGGCCACTGGCCGCGCGACCGCTACTGGGATTCGTTTCAGGCCGAGCTCGCGGAAATGGCCGCGGTGCTGCTGGGCAAAGTCTACCGGCTGCCCGCCGGCCGGTTTGTGGCGGTCGAGGCCAAGCTGCCGTCGGGCACGGCGATCCCGCTCGGGCCCGGGAGCGAGCGGCTGGGGATTGCCGGCCGGATGGATCTCGCGCTGAGCGACCGGCCGGAATGGGCCGGGGCGCAGGTGGACATCGTGGACTTCAAGACCGGCGCGGACGCGCGGCTGTCGGCCAAGGCGATGGCGCGCGGCGCGGCGCTGCAGCTCGGCGTTTATCTCGCGGCGGTGGAGACGCTCGGCGCGGCGGGCGGCCGCGTGTGGATGCTGAAGCCCGACGCGGCCAGGCCGGCGAGCGTCGGAATGAGCGAGCTGCCGGAAGCGCTCGCCGCTTTGGCGCAGCTCGGCCGGCACCTGGCGACGGGGCGCTACGGCGCGCTGACGGCGGACCGGACTGATTTTTCGCATGGCTATGAGTGGCCGCTGGCGTGCACGCCGGTGCGGCACGCGGTGTTGCAAAAGAAGTTCGCGGCGACGTTCGGCGTCGCGGCGGACGAAGCGGAGGCGGCGGCCGATGAATGAACGGCTGAGCGACCAGACCGCACGGGACCGTTTCCACGAGGAGTGGGACCGGAATTTTGCGGTGAGTGCGAACGCCGGCTCCGGCAAGACCACGGCCATCTCCGAGCGGCTGGCGGCCATGGCGCTGCGCGAAGGCGGGACGGAACAGTTGAAGAAGACGGCCGTCGTGACGTTCACCAAAAAGGCCGCGGCGCAGATCGGCCAGCGCGCTCGCGCCGTGTTGGTGCGACGGCTGGCGGAGGCGGGGCGGACCGACCTGGCGCCGCTTGACCACCTTGAGCGCGCGTTTTTCGGGACGATCCACAGCTTTTGCCTGCTGCTGGCGCAGCGCTACGGGCAGGCGCTCGGGCTGAACCTCAACCCCGTGGTGATTGAAAATGCGGACATAGAGGAGGCGCTGTGGGGGGAGTTTCTCGAGCAGGATGCGATGCAGTTTTCGGCGCTGGTGCCGGCGCAGATCGAGGCGTTTTTGCGCCATGCGCCGATCGATTCGATCTTCGAACTGGCGCGGCAGCTCGACCGTGGCATGGCGGCGCGGTTGAAGTCGGCGCGGATTGCCGCCGGACCGCCGGAGCCGTCCGGTGCGGCGCTGTCGGTGATCCTCGCGGCCAAAAGCAAGGGCCGGGGGATGGAGTCGCTGCAGCACAACCAGGAGCAGGCGCAGGAGTGGCGCCGGCGGTTCCGCGCGGAGCGGGGTTTCCTGTCGATCCCGAAGCCGCAGGGCACGGCCGCGGGGATCGTCGAATTGCATGCCGACTATTTCGCGCCGGTGAAGGCGTGGCTGGCGGACGCCGGCGCGGCGCTGGCGGGCGAGCTCGCGCTGCGTTATCGCGCCTGGCGGTTCGATCGCGGCGTGCAGACCTACGCCGACCAGGTGGAGGCGGCGCTCGCGGTGCTGGACGACACGGCGACGCTCGAGCGCATCCGGGCGGAGGGCTGGCGCGTCGTGCTCGATGAGGCGCAGGACACCGATCCGCAGCAGTTCGCCGTGCTGGTGGAGATTGCGCGGCCGCCGGGCGCGCCGCTCGGCACCTGGCCGGCCGGGCGCGGGGCCGGGCCGCGGGCGGGGCATTTCTGCATGGTGGGTGACGGTCAGCAGTCGATCTACAGTTCGCGCGCGGACGTGCGGAATTTCCAAAAGCACCTCGAGGCTTTCACCCAGGGCAACGGAGGTGAGCGGCTGACCTTTGATGTTACGTTCCGCGTGCCGCACGCGGTGATCGGGCTGCTGAACGGGACACTGCCCGCGGCCTTCGGGCCGGGGCGCGCACACAATTGCGGGCTGCCGCCGTCGCCCGGTGCGCCGGAACCACGGCTGCAAGTGGACTATGAGCCGTTGGCGGCCGGGCCGCGGAACGAGCCAGGGACGGTGGCGGTGCTGCCGGTGACCCCGGCGGCGCCAAAGACGAAGGTCGAGGCGCGGCTGGCGGCCGAGGTGCGGCAGGTCGCGGCCTGGCTGCACGAACATGGACCAGCCGGCGTGGGCGCGCGGCACTGGGGCGAGGTGTGCGTGCTCGCACCGCGCAACGAATGGCTCGTCACCGCGCGCAAGGAGCTCGAGGCCGCCGGACTCAAGACGGCGTTGCAGATGCGGAAGAACCGCAACGGCGACAACCCCGTCTATGCCTGGGTGACCGGTCTGCTCGCGGCCGTGTGCGACCCGGAGAACACGTTCGAGTGGGTGGGGGTGTTGCGCGAGGTCTTCGCGGTGAGCGACAAGCTGATTGCCGCCGAGCTGGGGACGGAACGGAAATTCAAATGGGATCTGCCGGAGCGGCACGTGGAGCCGTTGCAGGCCGCGCTGAGTATTTTAAAGCCGTTGGTCGAGCGCGTGGAGACGGAGGGCGAGCCGCTGGAGCGGTTCGCGCACGATCTGGTGCAGGCGACGGGGCTGGCGGAGAAGGCGCGCTTGGTGGATCCCAGCGGCGGGTTGAACAGCGAGTTGGAGCGGCTGAAGGCGCAGGCGGCGGAACTCGGCCTGAAGGGTGCGGGCCCCCGCGCCTGGCTGGGTGAGTTGCTGGTAGGACTGGAAAGTGGGCGGCCCGCGGGCAAGCCGAGTGACGACGCGATCAATTTGCTCACATCGCATTCCGCCAAGGGCCTCGAGTGGCCGGTGGTGATCCCGGTGGGTCTGTGGCGTGAGATCGGCAAGCGCGACGAGCCAGGCCTGCGGCTGCTCCCGGACGAGACGGGAGTGGGGCGGGTGTTTTTCGACAGTGCCAGTCTGCCTGCAGCAACGAAGGAGTCGCGCGAACGTGAGCGACGGCGGGAGCTGGTGCGGCTGCTCTACGTGACGTTGACGCGGGCGCGACGTGCGCTCGTGCTGCCGTGTGGCGAACCGGCTGACGAGGGCAGTTTTCTTGATTTGTGGGACGCGGAACTGTCCGGGCTGCCGCCGGTGGCGGAAGCAAAGTTCACCGTGCCAGCGGCGCGGCCCGTGACGGTTGAGGCATCGCCCGCGGCGCCGGTGCAAACGCAGCGGGTGGATTTTCCACGGCGGGCGCTGCCGCACCAACTGGCGCAAAAGCCC